>NZ_JBDFXP010000005.1:0-174814 GCF_040911965.1 Phocaeicola sp. RTP21359st1_B8_RTP21360_211022 | reverse complement strand
AATCTGTTTGAGTATCTCACGGATGTCATAAACAGAACTGCCGAATGGCAACCGAATACACCACTGGAAAAATACAGGCTACTGCTTCCTGACAGATGGGAAAAGGCTAATGACTAAAAAGGGATCATTAGACTTTTTGTTTTAATATACTATATAGAATCGCGGAGACGCTTACGAAGGATTTATATCCGGATGAAGGAAATAAAGTGAAAATGGTTCATTATAACAAACTGATTAACAATAAATTAGCTTAAAATGAAGGATTTGAAGGAAAAAAAACAGGTTATAGAGCCAAATCTTCTCTATAACCTGCATATACTCAAATCACCTTGAAACATTCAGAGAGTGATATCTTTCATTATCTTTTCTAATGCTCCGGCATTATGGTTCACATAATTTCCGGCAGCTTTCCCTGCTTGTTGCAAATAAGCCTCATCCGACAGGAATTTGTCCATCAACCGTTTAAAATCATCATAACCGGTTACTTCAAAACCGCCTTTCTGCTCCAACAAATGTTGCGCCTCGCGGAATTTCTTGTTGTTAGGTCCGAATATCACAGGAATACCATATACAGCCGCTTCCAGCACATTATGAATTCCAACTCCAAAGCCACCTCCAATATACGAAATCTCACCATATCGGTAAATGGAGGACAGCAGTCCGTAACAGTCGATAATCAAACAATCGGCCTGTGTCACATTTTCTTCCGTAGCCTCGGTATAGCGGATGCACGGACGTTTCACCTTATCTAAAATCTCCCTCAAATGACTGTCGCTCACCACATGAGGAGCAATAACCAGCTTCATCTCAGGATGCTCATTGAAATACTTGATAAAAATATCCTCATCCGGTCCCCATGAGCTGCCTGCAACAAAAGTCAACGAATCACCTTTGAACTTCTCCACCAGCGGAAGCTGCTTGGCTTGATGGCAGATATCCAGCACGCGGTCAAAACGAGTATCGCCCACAACTGTCACATCGGTCACGCCAATTGTCGCCAGCAATTCTTTGGAAACTTCGTTCTGTACAAACAAATGAACAAAAGTCCTCAGCACCTCACTATATCTCTTCCCATACCAACGGAAAAAAATCTGATTGGGACGGAAAATGGAAGATACGCTATAGGTGGGAATACCTCTCCTATGCAACTCATTCAAGTAATTCTGCCAAAATTCGTACTTGATAAAAAACACCATACAGGGATTAGCCAATTCTACAAACCGACGGACATTACGCGGAGTGTCGAAAGGCAGATAGCAGACAAGATCTGCCCCCTGGTAGTTCTTTCTCACTTCATACCCTGAGGGAGAAAAGAAAGTCTGCAATATTTTATATTCGGGATGCTCCTTACGGATACGTTCTATCAAAGGGCGTCCCTGTTCGAACTCCCCCAATGAAGCTGCATGAAACCAAATATAACGGGCATTTTTGTCTATCTTGTTACGCAAGATATCAAATACTTCCCGGTGTCCTTTCACCATTTTGGCGGGCTTGGCGCTGAACAGGCCGGCAACCTTCACCCCGAATAGATAAATATAGATGACTAGGTTATAAATCATAACTACCGGCTATTACTTGAGCACTTCCACAGCCCGACGAATGCGTCGCAATGTTTCTTCTTTCCCTAAAACGGCTGAAATATCAAACATATGCGGGCCTTTACCTTCGCCTACCAAGGTTAAACGGAAAGCATTCATTATATTACCCAAGTGATAACCTTTATCTTCTATCCATTTCATGACCACAGCCTCCTGATTCTCCAGCGAGAAGTCGTCCAAGGCCTCCAATACGTCCGCCAACTCCAGCATACGTTCGGGAGAGTCCTCTTTCCAACGTTTTTTACGGGTCTTCTCATCATATTCCATAGGAGCGACGAAGAAGAATTTGCAAGTTTCCCACAAATCCTTGATAAAACTTACACGATCTTTCATCAAGCCTACCACGGTCACCACTTTATCCATAGGAGCTTCAATGCCATGCTCTTTCAAGATCGGCATGAAAAGCCCGGCTACTTCCTCATTGCTTTTCTTCAATATATATTCATGGTTAAACCATTTTCCTTTTTCAAAGTCGAATTTTGCCCCAGCTTTGCTGCAACGATGCAGGTCAAAAAGCTTCACCAGTTCATCCAAGGACATCAGTTCCTGGTCATTTCCCGGATTCCATCCCAACAGGGCAAGGAAATTGATAACAGCTTCGGGCAGGTAACCCGACTCACGATAACCGGAAGACACCTCACCGGTCTTGGGATCGTGCCATTCCAACGGGAAAACAGGGAAGCCAAGACGGTCACCATCACGCTTGCTCAGTTTACCGTTACCATCCGGTTTCAACAACAAGGGAAGATGTGCGAACTCGGGCATGGTATCCGCCCAGCCGAAAGCCCGGTACAGCAGGACATGCAACGGAGCGGAAGGCAACCATTCCTCACCACGGATTACATGGGAAACTTCCATCAAATGGTCGTCCACAATGTTTGCCAAATGATAAGTAGGCAGTTCATCCGCCGATTTATATAAAACTTTATCATCCAAAATGGAAGAATTGATCACTACCTCGCCACGGATAATATCATGTACGTGTACATCTTCATTCGGTTCAATCTTGAAACGTACCACATATTGCTTCCCATCGGCAATCAGTGCATCCACTTCTTCTTTCGGCAGAGTCAAAGAGTTACGCATAGACATACGGGTAGAAGCATCGTACTGGAAATTAGAGATTTCCTGACGTTTGGCGTCCAACTCCGCCGGAGTATCGAAAGCAATATACGCCTTACCGCTGTCAAGCAACACCTGTACATATTTCTTATAAATATCACGACGTTCAGACTGACGGTAGGGGCCGTAGTTACCACCAAAGCTGACTCCTTCGTCGAAGTTTATCCCCAACCACTTAAACGACTCAATGATATATTCTTCCGCACCCGGAACAAAGCGATTTGAGTCGGTATCTTCTATACGGAAAATTAAATCTCCACCATGCTGGCGAGCAAACAGATAGTTATACAAGGCTGTGCGCACACCGCCGATATGCAACGCTCCCGTCGGGCTCGGAGCAAAACGAACTCTTACTTTTCTTTCTGACATTGTTGTTTTATATAAAATACGCCGCAAAATTAATCTAAATTTCCCGATTTTTTCGTATTTTGCGCGCAAAAATATACGATTATGAGAAGTTTCAAGACCAACCAACGGTTTTCATATAAAAATTTGATTTATAAAAGCCTTATTTTCATTGCCACAGTATCAGTGATAGTCTACTTTTTACCCAATGAAGGAAAGTTCAACTATCAATTTGATATAAACAAGCCTTGGAAATACGGACTGTTACAGGCATCATTTGATTTTCCGATTTACAAAAACGACATACAAGTACAAAAGGAACAGGATAGCATCCTGGCAGACTATCAACCTTATTTCCAGATAGACAAGGAAGCCGAAAAAAATGTCCTTTCCAAATTAAGGGAGGATTACAACAAGACCTTACGCCATTCACTGCCGGGCACGGACTATGTACGTTATATTGAACGCACATTAAAGGCACTGTATGAGGACGGAATCATTGCCGGAAATGACTTGAAGCGTATGGAGGAAGACAGTATCATTGCCATACGGCTGGTAGACAAGAATGTAGCTACGAGCCGTTTTATCGACCAATTGTACACCGTGAAGGAAGCCTATGAATATTTGCTGAATGCGGATACCACCCACTACAAAAAGAAGATATTACAACAATGTAATCTGAATGATTACATTACACCTAATCTGGTTTATGATGAAGAAAAGTCCGAGGCGGCGCAAAAAGACCTGCTCTCTAATATTTCATGGGCAAACGGCTTTGTGCTGAACGGACAAAAGATTATTGACCGTGGAGAAATTGTTGATGAGCAAACTTACAACATATTGGAATCCTTACGCAAGGAATGGGAAAAACGTAGCGACTCGGTACAAGAGAAAAGACTGACATTGGCCGGACAAATATTATATGTAGGAATCTTCCTGTTCTGCTTCATGGCCTATCTGGAGTTGTTCCGGGCAGATTATTATGAACGGAAAGGAACACTTACCCTGCTATTTGCGCTGATTGTGTTCTTCCCCGTCCTGTCTTCCATTATGGTGGAACAGAACTTGTCAAGTATTTACGTGGTTCCATTTGCCATGATTCCGATTATAGTCCGTGTTTTCCTTGACTCAAGAACGGCATTCATGGCACATGTCACTATCATTTTGCTTTGCTCCATCACTTTACGTTTTCCACATGAGTTTATCTTGTTACAGGTAGTGGCAGGAATGGTGGCGATCTATAGTTTGAGAGAATTGTCCCAACGGTCGCAATTGTTACGGACGGCTTTGGTTGTATTTATCAGTTACGCTTTATTATATTTTGCTTTCGAGCTGATTCATGAAGATGATTTGACCAAGCTGAATACGCGCATGTACATCTATTTTATGATCAACGGTATCTTACTGCTGTTCGCTTATCCGTTACTGTTCCTTTTGGAGAAAATATTCGGTTTTACTTCAGATGTGACTTTGGTGGAACTGTCAAATATCAACAATAGCTTGCTTCGGGAAATGTCCGAAGTAGCTCCGGGCACTTTCCAACACTCATTGCAGATGGCAAACCTGGCTGCTGCGGCGGCAAACAAGATTGGAGGTAAAAGCCAGCTGGTGCGTACGGGAGCATTATATCATGACATCGGTAAAATGGTGAATCCGGCTTTTTTCACAGAAAACCAGTCGGGAGTCAACCCGCACAAGAGTTTAAGTTATGAACAAAGCGCCCAGGTTATCATCAGTCATATCACCGACGGACTGAAACTGGCGGAAAAGCATAATCTGCCCAAAGTGATCAAAGACTTTATCAGTACCCATCATGGACGGGGACTGACGAAGTATTTCTACATTTCATATAAAAACGAACATCCTGACGAAGAAGTGGATCAGGAAAAGTTCCGCTACCCCGGTCCGAACCCGTTCACCAAGGAACAGGCCGTCCTGATGATGGCCGACTCTGTAGAAGCGGCTTCACGCAGCCTGCCGGAGTACACGGAAGAAAGCATCAGCACACTGGTAGATAAGATTATTGACACACAGGTATCTGAGGGGTATTTCAAAGAATGCCCTATTACGTTCAAGGATATAGCAACAGTCAAAGCACTGTTTAAAGAAAAGCTGAAAACGATGTATCACACCCGAATCAGTTACCCGGAACTAAGGAAGTAAGCAATCCTGCACAAGCATCTTCCAGTATATCAAGCACGTTCTCGAACCCTTGCGCACCGCCATAGTAAGGGTCGGGAACATAGTCTGCCACTTTGGTGCGGCAATAATCCGTCATGCGATGGATTTTCTTTTCCGTTTCCAGATCGGGAGCACGCTCCATCAGGTCCTCTATATTACGGTCGTCCATGCCGATGATCATATCAAAATGATAGAAATCCTCCGTACAGACAGGACGGGAACGATGGGTCAGATTGTAACCGCGGCGGGAAGCATGCATCCGCATACGGCTGTCGGGCAATTCCCCTCTATGATAACTCAGGATTCCGGCAGAATCCACCTCTATCTCGTGTTCCAGTCCTTTTTTCTTTATGAGAGTACGCATCACTTCTTCTGCCGAAGAAGACCTGCAAATGTTACCGAGACAGACAAAAAGTATTCTTTTCATATATAATCTACAAATGAAGGTATTCTTTAAATGATTTCACATCACGGTTCATGATCAGCTCTTCAGGAAACCCGGTAAGCTGCAACAATTCATACAAATTATCGTAACGGGCTATATCAAACGAAATATGCGCGTCACTTCCCAAAATGACCGGAACTTCATATTTCTTGCATAAACGGAGAATGGTGAGGTTGTTCTCACGGGCATTGGGTTTGTTACGGGTGGGTTTTAAAGAACTGTTATTTATTTCCAATAAAGTATGGTGTTCTTTGGCTGCCAATACCATCGGTTCAAAATGTAACGCCGCCGTACCGTCTCCGGGGTGACTGATAATATGAATAAAAGGATTGCTGATAACCTGTACCATTCCATGGGTGTTTTCTTCTATCGTTCCATATTCATAACATAAAGAGTGGATACCCGCAATACGGATATCAAGCATCTTCATATAATCCTCGTCCAAATCGAGGTTTCCTTTACCATCCAGAATATTAATCTCAGCCCCCAACAACAGCTCCACCCCATACATCCGGCGGGGAACCACATGCAAGTTTCTAAAATAAATAGGATGGCAAGTACCGGGAACACCGGGCGAATGTTCCGTTATCCCTAAAACCTTCAATCCCTTATCGGCGGCAGCTTGCGCCATTTCTTGTAAAGTACTGAATGCATGCCCGCTGGCAATGGTATGGGTATGTACGTCTAATTCTATCTTCATCTTTATTTTCGTTTATCTTTTCTATTATCGTCCAGTGCATGGACCGGTTACTGTGGATCTACATCATAATAAACTAACAACGAACGGAAACGTTCATCTTCCAATATGGCACGTTGTACGGCAAGCAGATAATCACGCACTTTCTTTATAGAAGCATTCTGCTCCACTTTCACAATCATTTTTTTTATAAATAAGGTCTGGATACGGGCCACCGGCGGTTTGTCCGGACCCAATACCCTGTCGCCCAATCCGGAACGGAGCTGTGCCGCCATGGTATCCGCCGCCAAATCCAGAATATCCTCTTTGCGGTGTTTCAGATATACATAAATCAAACGATAATAAGGAGGATATTTGAACATCTGCCGTTCTGCCAATTGGTCATAATATAACTGCTCATAGTCATTATGCATCACTTGATGAATAACGGGTAAATCGGGCGATTTGGTCTGAAGGATAACCAGTCCTTGCTTATTTTTACGCCCGGCACGTCCTGCTACTTGGGCCATCAGTTGGAAAGCACGCTCATAGCTCCGGAAATCCGGGAAGTTCAACATCGTATCCGCATTCAGAATCCCCACCACACTGACATGATCAAAGTCCAATCCTTTGGACACCATCTGCGTACCAATCAGGATGTCCGTCTTGCCCTGTTCAAAATCCGCGATAATTTTCTCGTATGCGGTACGGGTACGAGTGGTATCCAAATCCATCCGGGCGACTTTCGCCTCGGGGAATATCAGTTTTATATCATCTTCTATACGCTCTGTACCGAAACCGCGATGCATCAATTCCACTCCGCCACACGCCGGGCAGGAACGGGGAACTTGATAGGTATATCCGCAGTAATGGCAAGTCAGCTGGTTCAGCCCCTTATGATACGTCAGACTCACATCACAGTTCTTGCATTTAGGAACCCAGCCGCAGGTATGACATTCTATCATCGGAGCGAAACCGCGACGGTTCTGAAACAGGATAACCTGCTCCTTACACTCCAATGCCTCTTTTATCTGCTTGACCAGCGCCGGTGAGAAAGGGCCCTGCATCCGCTTCTGATGCGCCAGTTCCTTGATGTCAACCAGTTCTATATGAGGAAGCCGGATATCTTTATATCTTTCTTTCAATTCTACCAAGCCATACTTTCCCGAGGTAGCATTAAAGTAAGTTTCCACACCAGGAGTAGCCGTCCCCAGCAGCACTTTCGCCTTGAACATAGAGGCCAGCATGATGGCTGAGCTACGGGCATGGTAACGTGGGGCGGGGTCTTGCTGTTTATACGTATTCTCGTGTTCCTCATCTATGATGACCAGCCCCAAGTTACGAAAAGGCAGAAAAATAGAGGAACGGACTCCGAGAATCACGTCATAGCTCTTCTCTCCCAACTGTTTCTGCCATATCTCCACCCGTTCAGCGTCCGGAAACTTGGAATGATAAATACCCAGCCGATGTCCGAACACCCTTTTCAAACGCTCAGTTATCTGAGTGGTCAGTGCAATTTCCGGAAGCAAATATAAGACCTGCTTTCCTGTTTTCAGCACCTCCTGAATGAGGTGGATATAAATTTCCGTCTTGCCACTGGATGTAACGCCATGCAGAAGACATACATTTTTCTCTCTGAAGCATTGAAGAATGTTGCCATAAGCCTGTTGCTGCGCAATATTCAGCGGATTAATATCACCGGTATCCGAAATTCCTTTATCCAAACGTCCTATCTCCTGATGATAGACCTCAAAGACTTTCTTTTCGACCAATCCGTTAAAAACGGCCGCAGACCCTCCAGACTTTTCAAGCAGCTCTTTCTTTGTTACTTCCTTTAAAGCATACCCTCTGGCTACCCAACCGGACAATTCCACATACTTCATTAATATCATCAATTGTTTAGGAGCACGTGACAATTCATTGAACAGCCGTTGTAAGTAAGCCTCATCCGCTTCTCCGTTCACCAATCTCACCCTTGCCTCAGTACGCGGTTTGTAATTACGTTTCAGTTCCTCCTTGACAAAGATGGCCTCTTTGTCCAACAAAGACTTGATGACAGTCAACACATTTTTCAGTCCGCTGTTTTTTTCCAACTGGGTTACACACTGTTCTGTATCCCGGCTCAACAAATCCAGAATTTTCTGCTCTTTCTCCGGTAAGGGTGCAGTAGCTTCAAAATCGGGATTATATTCCACCAACGTTTCGCTTTCCAGTTTCATACCCGAAGGGATAGCCGCCTTGTACACATCTCCTAATGTACAAAGATAATATTCCGCCAGCCATTGCCAGAACTCATATTGTTTCGGTAACAGTACCGGAGATGAATCCAGCACTTCAGCTATATCCTTCGTTTCATACCCCTCCGGGGCCGCATAATGTACATTTGTCACTATTGCCGTATAGAACTTTTTCTTTCCAAACGGAACAACCACCCGACAACCAATCTGTACCATCTCTTCCATCTCCTGAGGAAGGGAATAAGTGTATTGGTTGGCAATAGGTAATGGAACTATGACATCTACGAATTTTTTCATGGTGCAAAATTACAAAAAAGGAGGCATTCTTCACTGAATGCCTCCTTTTTATCTTTTATTAAATAAGGTTGTCTAGAACAAGTATGCCAAAGAAACTTGCCAAGTGTTGTTCTTTATATTAACAGAATGGTGTCCATCACCCGATCCACCCTCTGTATAATATTCATAAGTACCAGTCTTGCTCAGAGCAAAATTATAATTAACCCCTAACTGTAAATGACGTATCAATTTAAGACCTGCTCCTACATTGAAACTGGTTGTAGATTTTTTCAATGACAATTCACGCGTCCATATTTTATTGCCAATATTAAAATCAAACTGGGGACCTGCAGCAATATAAGCACCCAACATGCTACCAAGGCCAAAGGACCATTTCAAATTCACAGGAACTGCAAATGTCTTTAACTTCATTGTTTTCTCTCCATCGACCCCTAAGTCTGTCTGAGAATATAAAGCGGCAACATCTGCCCCTATCCCGATAATAGGCAGGGTGAATTCAGCCATCGGACCCACAAAAAAACCAGTCTTATTATCCCCTTTAAAAGCATCCTTTGAAAAACTCAATTTTGAAATATTCAAACCACCTTTTACTCCAAAGTGCAACTGAGCCTGAGCAGGAGCAGCCATCATCAAACATACAGCTACCATTAATACACTAATAATCTTTTTCATGTTTGTCTATTTTTAGTTTACGCCACAAAGATAAACACTTTTTCCATGTATAATGTTCAATCTCCCAGGAAAGTTACATTACGCTTTCCAATCCCCCCTTCCAAGAAGAAATATCAAACAAAAAACGGACAGAATTTTTTATTCTGTCCGCCATGTTCTCTTTCTAATATTCTTCCTCATTAAAAAAGAAATCCTCTTTGCTCGGATAATCCGGCCAAATATCTTCTATACTTTCATAGATTTCGCCTTCATCTTCCATCTCTTGCAAGTTTTCGATTACTTCCAACGGAGCGCCCGAACGCATTGCATAGTCAATCAACTCATCCTTTGTAGCAGGCCAGGGAGCATCCTCTAACTTCGAGGCCAATTCTAATGTCCAGTACATAGTTTTCTTATTTTTTAAGTAAATACTTTTCTTTCGTTCTCTAATTAGCCGCAAAAGTATAATAAATTATTTCATTTGCAACTTTTATCCCAAAAAATTTCATCCGTTTTAGTTAAATGATTTAACTTTCGGGTCAAAATGAATAAATAATCAGATAAACGGTTGACAAATGCTGTTACACGGGCATCTATGTCACATTCTTCAGCCAATGCAAGAATACGTCGCTCGGCACGGCGACACACCGTCCGGCAAATGTGCCCAACGGCTGCTCCACGGTCACCCCCCGGCAGAATAAAAGCATTCAAAGGAGGAAGTTCATTGTCAATTACGTCAATTGCCTGCTCCAACATCCGGATGTCTTCATCCTCTATACGACTTTCCATACGCAACTTGGTCTGTGTCTGATCCGTTGCCAGATACGAACCGACAGAGAATAATTTATTTTGTATACGAAAAATGATTTGTTTATCCTCCTCATCCGTCAAATACGTTTGCAACAATCCCAAATAGGAGTTCAATTCATCCACTGTGCCATAGGCTTCAAGCCGTATATGCGTTTTCGGCACCCGGGTACCACCTACCAATGATGTGGTTCCCTTATCACCTGTTTTGGTGTATATCATGCTTTTCTTCATGGTTCCGGTTATAAAAAATTTACAATATAATGCTGTTTATATCTCGCTTTATCAAAAAAGACCAACCCTATGTCATACAAATCAAAAGTGATACCCGTCGACTCACTGGCTACAATTTGCTCCCACCATTTCCGTTTTTCCCTCGATTCATGAATTCCTCCGACAATAAAGCAACTACGAGGTCCGGCATAAGGAAGTACCAGTTCAAAAACTTCTTTATAAAAAGGAGTATGCCCTATATGCAGACAATCTAATGTATGCACCTCCGCCAGTTTCTCCTCCAGTTGTCGGGAAGTCTTTGCCCAATCCCTGCCTTTCAAGGTGACGGAGTCCATAGTATGACACGCAGCCCGCATATATCCTATGGATGCCCCATTACCAATCCCCACTTCAATCAACGACTTTGGTCTGAAATAATTAACCAACCGGAATAGCAAACGGTTCACTTTCCTTCGATAATGTGGCAAATAAGCAGGAAATCCCCTTTCCTTCAATACCCGATAAGCATAGTAGTGATATTTTTCATAAACAATAGAAGTAATCAGAAAAAAATCAGACGGAGAGTGTACTCCGTAACCACAACGGTGACGGAAGCGACTGCACCAATTCCATATACGATGAAGAAAAAACATATTTCTCAGCTTTATTAAGTAACACAAAGATAAAAGATTACCCGACAATATCGAAATAAAATACTATTTTTGTTGCCCATTAGTTATTAAACCATTTATAAACGATGAAACACACACTCTCTTTTATGGTATGGGCAATACTGGCTATCTTATTGCCTTTACAAATGGCCCAGGCCGCAGCTCCTCCCACTGAATTACAGAAAAGACTTCAAAATCTTCCGGACATCAGTGACATTAAACCAATGCAAAGTGATGCCTATCCGGAGAAATATGTATTCTTCATTAATCAACTATTGGATCCGCATCACCCCGAAGCAGGGAATTTCAAGCAAAGGGTTATTCTCTCGCATGTAGGTTTTGACCGCCCTACCGTACTGGTTACCGAAGGCTATGCCGCCCATTATGCCACCCATCCGCGTTATCAAGAAGAGTTATCCAAATTATTCAACGCCAATCTGGTATTCGTGGAATACCGTTATTTTGGTGAGTCCATGCCGAAGCCCTGCAACTGGGATTATCTCACGGTTGAAAATTCACTGTATGATTTGCATCATGTAACCACGACCTTGAAACAACTATACGATGAGAAATGGATAGCTACCGGAATCAGCAAAGGCGGACAGACTACGATGTTCTACCGCACTTACTTTCCCGATGATGTGGATATCTCCGTACCTTACGTAGCCCCCCTCAACCAATCATTGGAGGACGGCCGTCACGAACCGTTCATTGCCAATAAAGTTTCGACTCCCGAAAACCGTAAACGAGTTGAAAACTTTCAACTGGAAGTACTTAAACGCAAGAGCCGGCTGCTGCCGATGTTCGAAAAATATTGCTCGGATAAAGGATATACCTTCCGCATTCCTATAGCCGAAGTATACGACTTCAATGTATTGGAATACTCATTTGCCCTATGGCAATGGGGAACTCCTGTAAATAAGATTCCGGAAACAAATGCCGATGACCACACGCTATTCAAGCATTTCATGGCTATTTGTGAACCGGATTATTTCTCCGAACAATCTCCCTACCCTTCCTTTAATGTGCAAGCGGCCAAAGAACTGGGGTATTACGGATATGACATCAAACCTTTCAAAAAGTATCTGACGATAAAGAGCAGCCGTGACTATCTTCATAAGGTAATGTTACCGCCCGAACTGTCAAATCTCAAATTTGACAAGACACTATATAATAAGGTGGTAAAATTCCTGAAAGAGAATGATCCCGAAATGATCTATATTTATGGCGGCGATGATCCTTGGACAGCTTCGGGTGTCACTTGGCTGAAGAACAAGAAAAACATAAAAGTTTATGTGTTATCCGGCGGCAGCCATACCACCCGTATCGGCAGCTTTGACACCGACACACAAGAAGAAATCAAGACACAAATCAATGCATGGCTGAATAAAGAATAGCAAAGAGACGAGATAAAAAGCTTTTCCGCCACAGGTTACGCAGATTGTCACCGGTTATTTCCATTGAGGACCCACTGTTTAAATTGGACCGATGTCAATCTGAGCAATCTGTGACGGAATCTTGATTTTATCATAAAGGCATATTGCCATGTTTCTTAGGCGGATTGCTTTGGTTTTTATTGTGACACATTTCCAAAGCTTGAATAAGTTTGTAACGAGTGTCACGGGGCATAATCACCTCATCAATCAGACCACGTTCTGCCGCACGATAAGGATTGGAGAATTTATCTTCGTATTCCTTGATGATCTCAGCTTTCTCTTCCGGAGCAGACTTGCGGTAAAGGATATTCACTGCCCCTTCTGCACCCATGACGGCTATTTCCGCCTGTGGGTAAGCCAGGTTCACATCGGCTCCCGTCGGCTTGCTGGACATGACAATGTAGGCACCTCCATAAGCTTTACGGGTAATTAAAGTAACCTTGGGCACTGTAGCTTCAGCGTATGCATAGACTATCTTCGCACCGTGGCGGATGATGCCGTTGTGTTCCTGTACCGTTCCGGGCAGGAAGCCGGGAACATCCTCGAAAGTGATCAGAGGAATATTAAAGCAGTCACAGAAACGGATAAAACGGGCAGCCTTGTCGCTGGCGTCAATGTCAAGGACGCCGGCCAGCCAGGCGGGCTGATTGGCAACAATACCTACGGAACGACCTCCCAGGCGACCAAACCCCACCACCACATTTTTAGCAAAGTGAGGCATCACCTCGAAGAAATACTGGTTATCCAGCACCGGTTCGATGATATCCTTTATATCATAAGGCATGTTCGGATCTTCGGGAATGACAGTCTGCAACGCCTCCACCTGACGATGGATGTCATCGTTGCAGGGAACCAGCGGCGCATCCTCCATATTGTTGGAAGGCAGGAAACTCAGCAATTCGCGGATACTCATCAGCGTTTCCTCCTCATTATCGCACATAAAATGGGTCACACCGCTTTTGCCGCTGTGAGTCTGGGCACCACCCAGTTCCTCCTTGCCCACCTCCTCGTTAGTCACGGTCTTCACCACATCCGGACCCGTGATAAACATGTGGCTCTGCTCCTTCACCATAAAGATAAAGTCGGTCAGTGCCGGGGAATAGCAGGCGCCTCCGGCACAAGGTCCCAGAATAGCGGAAATCTGGGGGATAACACCTGATGCAATGGTATTCTGATAAAAGATGGAGGCATATCCGGCCAAGCTGTTCACCCCTTCCTGTATGCGTGCACCCCCCGAATCGTTCAAAGCGATAACGGGAGCTCCCGTCTTCAAAGCCAGTTGCTGAACCTTTACAATCTTGGCCGCATTGGTTTCGCTCAGCGAACCGCCGTGCGCGGTGAAATCGTATGCATAGACAAACACCGGACGGCCGTCTATCTTTCCGTAACCGGTGACCATACCATCTCCGGCAATCTGCTTCTTCTCCATGCCGAAGTTGGTACAACGGTGATTCACCAGCTTGTCCAGTTCATTGAACGTACCTTTGTCCAGCAACATTCCGATACGCTCGCGAGCGGTCATCTTCCCTTGGGCGTGTTGTTTCTCGATCTTGTCCACACCGCCGCCCAGCGACGCGCGTTTGTCCAGCTCTTCAAACCGGCTGTATATTTCTTCTCTTGTCATGATCAATCTTCTTTTATTATATCCAATACTATTAATACCTGGTTAGCATTGACGGAATCCCCCTCATTGACCAGGATATCCCTTACCGTACAGTCCGAGGTCACTTTGTAGTTGCTCTGCATCTTCATGGCCTCCAGCACTACCACAATATCCCCGGATGACAGACGGTCACCTTTCCGGACGGGAATTTTCACAACCTTTCCGGGCATGGGAGCCACAATCTTGTCATCCTGTCTCTCCTCGCCGCCCTTTTTCATACGCAGATACTTGGTCTGGGTGTCCACTATGTCCACATGATAGGAACGGTAGAACATATTCACATCATAACTCTTTCCACCCTCCCCACGGATCAGTTCGGCATTGAAGGAATTGCCATCGTGCAGGATGGAACAGCTTCCGTTCTCGGCCATAACGATATCCACATCATACGGTTTTCCGTCAATCATAAACTGTACCTTGTTTCCTTCCTTGCTCACCAACGTCACATCGGCTACGCGGTCTCCAATATGTATTTCCATACTTTTGCTTAATTAAATGAAGAATCAGATTCTCAACACTCCTTTCTGCAAGCCGAACTCACGCCAACGGCTGATGGGACGGGCATCAGACAGCTGGGGACTCTTGTTCTCTTCCAGATTCATCAGATAGTCAATATAAGAGGCGATCATGGCCATGTTTTCAATCTCCTCATTGTTGCCGTTGCCACGGAGCAGCATACGGGAGTTCTTCTCTATAAATAAGGTATTATACTCACCCTTCACAAAGTCGGGGGTATGCATGATGCGTTTCAGATAACTGAGGTTGGTCTTCAAGCCCGTAATCTTGTACTCGTAAAGCACACGGCGCATACGCTCTATGGCATACTGGCGGGTTGTGGCCCACACGATCAACTTGCCTATCATCGGGTCGTAAAAGACAGGAATCTCGTACCCTTCGTACACGTAGCTGTCAATGCGTACGCCGATGCCGTTAGGCTCCGTCAGCTGTTTGATAATACCCGGCGAAGGCATGAAGTTGTTCTCCGTGTCTTCCGCACAGATACGACATTCGATGGCATGACCGCGCTGATACAGCTCTTCCTGTTTCAAATGCAGCACTTCATCATTGGCAATGCGGATCTGCTCTTTCACCAAGTCCACGCCCACTACTTCTTCGGTAATGGGATGCTCCACCTGGAGACGGGTATTCATCTCCAGAAAATAGAAATTGCGGTTCTTGTCCACCAGAAACTCGATAGTCCCGGCTCCCGAATAGTTCACTGCCCTGGCAGCAGCTACCGCCTTTTCCCCCATCTCCTGACGGAGTTCCGGAGTAAGGAACGGAGACGGGCTCTCCTCTACAATCTTTTGGTTGCGACGCTGAACAGAACACTCGCGGTCAAACAGATGGATTACATTGCCATGATTGTCACCCAGTATTTGAAATTCTATATGATGGGGTTCCTCCACAAATTTTTCCAAATAAACCGTATCATCCCCGAAAGAAGACATGGACTCGGAACGGGCGGTGTTATATGCCTCCACCACTTCATCTTCACTGTGTATCAGCCTCATCCCTTTACCGCCGCCTCCCATAGAAGCCTTCAACATGACAGGATAGCCTATTTCATTACAGATACGTACCGCCTCTTCGGCACTTTGCAACGGCTGTTCCGTACCGGGGACTACGGGAACACCTGCGGCAATCATACGCTTACGGGCGGCAATCTTGTCACCCATCGCTTCCATCGTCTCGGCGGCAGGACCGATAAAGATGATCCCCTCCTCTTTGCACCGGCGGGCAAAATCAGCATTCTCGGACAAAAAACCATAACCAGGATGAATGGCATCGGCATGATGTTGCCTTGCAGCTTTAATGATATTATCTATATTCAGATAACTTTCTTTGGAAGCGGCAGGCCCTATCAGACAGGCTTCGTCTGCATACATCACATGACGCGCCGTACGGTCGGCTTCCGAGAAAACAGCCACAGTGCGGATACCCATCTCTTTGCAAGAGCGCATAACGCGCACGGCTATCTCGCCACGGTTGGCAATTAGAACCTTTTGTATCATAATCTTTCTCTTTTTACCCGAAATGTCACACAAAATTACAGATGCATTCATTATACATGAACACATCTTACATGGGTGGCATCTCTCATTAGTATTGATTATTTAACGAAAACTCCCTGTTTTTTAGAAGTGGGAGCCATAATTGGCTGCAAAGATACTTGTTTTTTGCACAAAAACTACAAATGTGTGTCTAAATAATGTTTCAATACATTGGCATGATTTCGCTCCTGTTCTTTCGAAGCGTAAAGTAATGTTACTTTCGAATAAGCTTTTATCTTATCAATGAACGCTTTAGCGGCATCCGATTCATTCAATTCTTTTTGATACATATCTGCAAAAGTCCCCCATCTTTTTTCTATATCCGCATGAAACCATTTCCTTAAATCATTGGATGGAGTGACCTCTTTTGCCCAATAATCGTATTTCAAATATTCCCGCTTCATGCCACGGGGCCACAGGCGGTCTACCAAAACACGATAGCCGTCTTGTTCAGAAGGTTCATCATAAACCCTCTTGATGTTTACTTGAGTCATAGTTGGTTATTTTAATTTAGGTACAAGCTTATAACTCCATATAACCCTAAAAAGTTCATTCCGGACAGTGGTTTCAGGATAACAGCAACTCGTAATCCACTACATCCAACCATCGTCCGAATTTCAGTCCTACCTTCTTAAAATGGGAAACTTTTTTAAATCCCAGCCTCAAATGCAAAGCATCACTGACAACATTTCCCTCTGTGACACAGGCTATCAGTGCACGATACCCGTCCCTACGACATTCTTCAATCAATCTTTCCATCAACTCCCTGCCTATGCCCTTCCCCTCGTATCCGGGAGCTAAATAGACCGTTGTTTCCAACGTATGCCTGTAAGCAGCCCTCTCCTTCCACAAATGGGCATAACAATAACCTACTACTTTCCCTTCTTCCTCATACACAAAATAGGGAAAACGGACGGCAATTCCGGCAATACGGTTACGCATATCCTCCTCTCTCAAAGGTTCCGTTTCAAATGTAGCCACACTGTGCCCGACATATTCATTGTATATCGTTGTGATGGCTTTGGCATCCTGAAGTTCCACTCGTCTAATCATAATGTCATATCTATTATTAAAACGTAAGCAAGATATAAAAAAATAATCAGTTATCTGGAGAATAATCACTATATTTACAGCCGATTCTAATTTCAGCTATAAAAATGACAGAAATAGTAGAAGTAAAAGACTTTATCCCAGCCTACACCGATGCAGTACAAAAACTGCTGGAGCAGCTCACAAACCGCCCGGTAAAACTGACCGGGACAACCCTCAGAAAGATCATATCCCAAGAAAACACCCATCTGTTTTTCTTACTGGCTGATCAGGAAATTGCGGGAATGCTGACTGTAGGCATCTATCACAGCCCCACAGGCGGCAAAGCGTGGATTGAAGATGTGGTAGTGGATGAAAAATACCGGGGACAAGGACTCAGCAAACAGCTGGTCACCCACGCTGTCCGGTTTGTGAAGGAACAAGGCATACCTCTTATTATGCTTACCTCAAACCCCACACGGATAGCAGCCAACAAGCTATATCAAAAATTAGGCTTCGAACAAAAGCAGACCAATGTGTACAGAATGAATTTAGAATAACCCATTCCTATTTCAATATGATAACAATCAGACATTCATTGCCCAAAGATTTGGATGCAATTATAGAAATATTCCACTATGCCCGTCAGTTCATGAAAGAGCATGGCAACCCCAACCAATGGATAAACGGTTATCCTTCCGCTGAATTGATTCTGCGAGAAATAACCAACGGAACCAACTATGTTTGCGAAAATGAAAACGGAGAAATAATAGGCACATTCTGTTTTATTCCCGGAGAGGACCCCACGTATGCCCGCATTGATGACGGCAACTGGCTGAACAACGAACCATATTACGTCATTCACCGCATGGCTACCAACGGCAAACAGAAGGGAGTAGCTGACGCCTGCCTCAAATGGTGTTTCGAACATTGCAACAATATCCGGGTAGATACCCACCACGACAACCTTGTAATGCAGAATATCCTGAAAAAGTACGGTTTCCGGCGTTGTGGCATCATTTATACCCACAACGGCACATCCCGCATCGCTTACCAGCGGACATTAACCGAAAAAGAGTTATCTTTGCCGACCGAATAAACAAGAAAAAGAAACATGAAGATTCTCTGGATAGACCTGAACAGTTCATATGCCCATTCCTCATTGGCACTGCCAGCCCTACATGCACAAATCATGACAGACCCTTCTATAGAATGGGAAATCGTATCTGCCACCATCAACGAAAATACAGGAATGATTGTCGATGAGATCTACCGCCACCGACCCGACATCCTTGCCGCAACCACCTGGCTTTTCAACCATGAGCAACTGATGCATGTCGCTTCCAGAGTAAAAGCATTGCTCCCCGAAGCCTGCCTGGTGCTGGGCGGTCCGGAATTTCTGGGAAACAATGAAGAGTTCCTCCGCAAAAATCCATTTGTGGATTGTGTTTTCAGAGGAGAAGGAGAAGAAGTCTTTCCACAATGGTTGACCTGCTGGAACCATCCGGAACAATGGCACACCGTGCCCGGACTCTGTTACCTCACTCCTAACAAAGAATATAAAGACAACGGTATAGCCCGCGTACTGAATTTCGCCGGACTCGTCCCGCCAGAACAAAGCCGTTTCTTTAACTGGAGCAAGCCCTTTGTCCAACTGGAAACAACACGCGGATGTTTCAACACCTGCGCCTTCTGTGTCAGCGGCGGTGAAAAACCGGTACGCACCCTTTCCATCGAAAGCATCCGCGAAAGGCTACAACTCATCCATGCACATGGCATCAAAAATGTACGCGTATTAGACCGTACTTTTAATTACAACCCTCGAAGAGCCAAAGAACTACTCCGGCTCTTTCTGGAATTCCATCCCGATATCCGCTTCCATCTGGAAATACATCCCGCCCTGTTGTCAGAAGAGCTGAAAGAAGAACTCAGCCTGCTGCCCAAAGGACTGCTTCATCTGGAAGCCGGCATCCAGAGCCTGCGCGAACCTGTACTTGAGAAAAGCCGCCGGATGGGCAAACTATCTGATGCACTGGATGGTCTGAGATTCCTATGCGCCTTGCCCAACATGGAAACCCACGCCGACCTTATTGCCGGACTGCCTCTTTATCACCTTCATGAGATATTTGAAGATGTCCGTACCCTTGCCGGATATGCTGCGGGAGAAATCCAACTGGAGTCACTCAAGCTGCTTCCCGGAACCGAAATGCGCCGGAGGGCGGAAGAGTTAGGAATCAAATATTCCCCTCTGCCGCCATACGAAGTGCTACAAACCCACGAGATCAGTGTCAGTGAATTGCAGACAGCCCGCCAACTTTCACGCTTGTTGGACGGATTTTACAACACACCGGCATGGCAGACACTGACACGTGAACTCATTTTGAATGACGAACAATTCCTCCATCGTTTTCTTGCATATTTAACAAAAGCCAATCTGATAGACCAGCCCATGAGTCTGGAGAAACGAGGCTTGATACTGTATGAGTTCTGCAAACAAAACTACCCCGAATACCAGATACAGGCTACTATTGCCTGGATAGAAGCAGGCATGTCACTGAAAAAACTCCCTGCCGAGAAAGTATGGACCAAACGACAAATCCCTCCTGCCACTTGGAATATCATTTATGGAGAATACAAAGAAAGCCTTCGTCTGTGTTTCCTTCCTGCCGATGAAAAGGGGGAACATGGCTACTGGTTCGGCTTTGAGTCGGAGATACAAAAAGCAAGTCCTGTATTCAAGGCAAGAACGTAAAACGTTACTACATCAGGAGAAGCTGTTGGTTTCAGAAAGTAATGCTCGATTTTGATTTAGTATTACTTTATAGAAGTGAAGCCAAGCGGCTGAAAGAGCCCAACAAGAGTAATCCGGATAAGAACCAAAGGAAAAGGTGATTTCGTCTTATGTAAAACATAAAATTCTTCTGTCACACCATTCCTCTCATTACCAGCAATTTACCGTGTAAAAACATCCATAATATCCCTGAACCGGTATGTAGGCAATGGAGATGGAAACATTCGCCCATTATTTGTATAAGAGCCGCAGATATCAGATTGGATCTGACAGGACATGCCGTGCTTTCATTTAATTTAATAGGATGTCATTGTGTTAACTTCCGATATATACTGTTGCCTCACCTATGTGAAGCAGTGATTCCACTTTAGTGACAACGGCTATTCACACAGATGAAAAGCCCTTTTCACCCAAGTGAAATATCGAATTCAGTCACCCTCGCGCACGGATTCTAACGGGCCTATGCAGTAAGCGCAACGCTAAATCGCACTTCAAATGCAAAAATCCTTGTCGCTTCATCTGTGTTGTACGGTATTGATAGAAGAGACAAAATGCTTGATTTAACATATCAGTAAGCCAATGAGTTATGAGGAGTAGAAAAGAAAAGCGGAGAGAGTTTTCCAACTTTCTCCAAACAAACTCAAAAGCGCAGCCACCAATGCAACTACCGCCATAGCAATCGGTGTCGATTCTCTTTTCGGAAGCGATAAATTAAAAGATTTGGAACAAACCAACGAGAATTTGCGTCATGAAATTATTAAGTACAGCAAAAGCATTGATGATTTAAAGGCTCAGATGCAACATATGCAGGAACAACACGGTAAACAAATTCGAAATCTCCAAGGAATACATAATCAAGAACTTGAAGCCAAAGACAAGGAAATATCACGACTGAATACCATTCTCGAAAAAGCGTTCAACTGTTTTCCATTACTCAAAGAGATGTTGAGAATGGAAAGACTATGCTATGCCATCGGATTCACCAAAGATATGGTAAACAGCCTTTTGAACAAAAGGGAAGCTATCAAATGCAATGAGAAAATCTATTCCGAAGAGCATAGACAAAGATTTGAAGTTAAGAATGCAACTTTCAAAATTGAACAAAGTTCAGTTGATAATAATAAATTGGTACTGACCATAAACAGACAGCCAATAGGCGAATGGTTCAAGGAGTAATGGGAAAAATTAAAGCAAGGCTTATATAACTCTGTACAGACAGAGAAAAGAAGCAGAGGATTCAGAATGTAATCTGATAGTATTCGATTGGATTTCAATAAATTTGCGTATCTTTGCAAGCGGATGGAGAGAACTCTATTCAAGACATATTAGATTTAGAAAGAAGCGTTATGCGCATCTTGTAATTTTGAGAACGTAGGAAATTTTCAAAAGAATGTACAAGGATGGCATAGTGGTTCTCACGCTATAGCGTGGGCTGCTATTGTTATATCTGTACATTCGGGTTTCCTACGACCTTCAAAATTAAGACGTGACATTGCAGTTCCACGCTTCGTGGTTTAATTAAACTTGGTTCAGGAACGGGAACCATAAGAGAAAATCGTATGAAAGAACTAGCTTATTCGTACATTGAATTTGGAGAAGAATATTGGTGGGCGTTTCTTATTATTTGGCTTCTGTGGATTATCGTAGCTCACATTCCCAACTTTATAGATTTCCACTATGCGGACATCATTATCCCTATTATCCTTCTGGCAATTTGGGGTATATTGAAATTGTTTGTAGTTTTCAGTATGATATAAATCGTTAATCATCAATCAAATATATACATCTATGAAATTCAATAAGTACTTTTATTTATCTGCTGCACTTGCTTTTGCTCTTTGCTCTTGCAGCGATAACGATGAAACTGGAGGCGATTTTACGCCTACTATCTTCAACGTAATGGGTAAAGTTGAAAAAGGTCCGATGATTCGTGGCTCTCATGTGGATATGCGAACTTTGGACGAGTACATGACCCCTACTGGAAGCTTTTATTCTGCTACCATCGACAACAACTTGGGTGATTTCAATTATGGCACACTCAAGATTAACAGCCCGTATGCCCAATTAACGGCAGACGGCTATTTTTTTAATGAAGTGGACGGTGAATTGTCAGAAGGTACTATCAAGCTAGATGCTATTGTGGACTTAAAAGACAACAGTACTATCAATGTCAATGTATTAACTCACTTGAAAAGTAAGCGCATCCATCATTTGGTTACTACCCAAGGCATGACATTCAAAGAAGCTAACGCACAAGCCCAAAAGGAGTTGCTTACCCAATTCGGATTACAGCAATACGCCTCTAAAGATGCAAGCCAATTTTCACTTACTTCTGGCGATGATGCTTCCGGCGCTTTGATAGCCATATCATCATTGGTACTGACAGACAGATCCGATGCGGAAATCGTTGAATATCTATCTATTCTAAGCAATGAGTTTGGAACGGAAGGCGCTTTTAGCCAAGAGACAAAGAAAAAGATACAGTCTGGCAAGAACTACCTGAATACAAGACTGGATAGAATTTCCGAAAACATAAAAAGCCGCTACAAGGAATTAGGATTGGAAGTCAAAGTCAAGGACTTGGCTTATTATTTCGACTGGGATAATGATGGAATAGCAGGAAATGAACTGGATGAATCAGAATCTGTTACACTTAGTACAACGGAAGTAAATGTTCCAAAAGAAGGCGGGGAATATACCATTTCCATTGTTTCTGACAAGCCTTATTATTTGAATCCGCCATCTTTTGATTCTGACTCTGATTCTGGTCTTCAAGAATTACCCCAAGACAATGTTACAGAAGAAAATTACTTTGGAGGACTATATGAGCCAAGTGCAAATCTCCCAACTCCTTCAATCAAGTACAACAAAGCCATTGAAAACAATGTCATTACTGTAATAATAGAACCAGCTTTATTTAAAGAAGATCTGTCCACTACCTTTACGGTATATAACGCAAGAGGTAAAGTGGCTGCCACGGTAACAATCAAACAATCCGGAGACAAGAATTATTGGGTTAAGCATGACCCTGTCAGATTGGGAGACCAAGGGAAACAAGCTGTATTAAGCATAATGAGCACCATGAGAGATGCTATATCAATGCAACAGTACTTACAAACCAACTATATTCATCAAGAAGACTTTAAAACCCCAATTCCTTTCCAACCATATGATGGTAAGATAGGAAATACATGGAAATATTACTATGCAGCAATCAATCGGTGGCTTATGATTAAAGACATAGATGCAAACCAGTTGAATTGCTACCAGTCATTTATTGACACCCACCTTGCACTGGCATACTATCAGCTGTCTTCTCGTTGGGGTGGCATACCTTTTATTATGCAGCGTCCAAATGATGCCCACATTTCCCTACCACGTACAGATGAAGCGGAAGTTCTTTCAAGAGTGGAGAATATGCTGTTCGATGCGATGGAAGATTTAGACGAACATCGCTATGACGCTTTCCAAGATGCCAACGAGATGCTTTTCGTTTCTAAAGATGCAGCCAGAACATTGCTTGCCTTTGTCTATTGCAATCAAAAGAAGTTCGATAAAGCATTGCCGCTCTTGGAAGAAGTCATCCGAAGAGATGACTACCATTTGGAATACACGAAAGCAACAGAATATAAGAACAATGCAGAATGTATTTGGGGCTATCACATACAGGCAAGAAGCGGAGAGGCATGCCATCCTTGCCTTGATTACAAAGATGTGATCCTAACAGCTGCTGAATGTCTATATCATACAGGAAACACTCCTAAGGCTAAAGAATACATCAATCAAGTATGCGAGCATAAGAATCTCACAGTTGACCAATCAGATGTTCTGAAAGCCATTGCTTCACTGCATTACCAGATAAACTCACCCAGCTATATGAATTTCATCAGAAGAAACGGATTGGGTGAATCCTTTATGGGACTAAGCCATGACAACCTTTATCAGCTTTTATGGCCTATCCCCAGCAGTGAAATGGATTTAAATCCACAAATGATACAAAATCCGGGATATTAATCCCAGCATATGACGAAAGCCCTGCTATTTACCAGTGGGGCTTTCATATTGCTAAAAAAGCAAAATAACGACTTAAGAATAAAGGATGAATCTCATCCAAAAAGAAAAATACCAAGTTTTACACCCATAATGTAAAGTTGGGTGTTTATTTTAAAATTTACCGATTCTCAGCATTTATAGTTCTCATACCCCTAAAACATAAAACTGAACACTTTCTTTTGCGAAGCTTTAAACCTTTCAATCTCCAAAGAAAGCAATTTCTTCAACTGTCCTGCCATAAACGACAAAAACGGCTGGTTGGTTTCTTCGTCTTGACATTGGTGCAGAGAAAGGATATATTCTTCCCTATCCTCTTTGAATATCTTAGTAGGAAAAAGGTGATAACAAAACTGAATGTAGTTCATCAGTAATCGAACTGTTCTGCCGTTGCCATCCACCCACGGATGTATGGTTACTAAATTAAGGTGGGCATTAAAACTCAATTCATATTGTTCCCGAAATGCTCCCACGGTCTTTTGCTTCTCTTGCAGAATCGCACAAAGTTCATCCACCTTAGCAGGAACTTTCAGATAGTTCATGTAAGAATGTCCGCCAACATCAGCCGTAACACCACATAAGCGAAATTCTCCTTTGGAAGAATCGAAAGACCCTTGTAAAGATATTACCTGCAAAGTGGATAGTCAGATGCTTCGGAAAGATGTGCTTTCGCCCGAAGAAGTACAAAAGCTGATGGCTTGTCATTATGACAACGAAAACCCTACAGTCAGACAAGCGTTTATCTTTTGCCTATATTGCGGTCTGCGCTTCTGCAATGTAAAAGATCTTACTTTTAAAAATGTGGATTATGCTAACCGATTATTAAAATTCGAGCAAAGCAAGGCCAAGGAACATTCTGCCAGTAGTGGTGTGGTTATTCCTTTGAATGACGGTCTATTGTCTATCATTGGTGAAGCTCCGACAGATAAGAACTGTTTAATATTCGATTTGTCTACATACGAAAGTTGCTATAAATCAGTAAAGCGTTGGGTAAAGAGAGCTGGGATAGACAAACATATAAGCTGGCACCTTGCTCGGCATTCGTTTGCCGTGAACATTTTGAACAATGGGGCAAATATCAAAACCGTAGCCAGCCTTTTAGGGCATAGCGGATTGAAGCATACGGAGAAATACACCCGTGCGGTGGATAAATTGAAAGAGGAAGCAATAAACAGCTTACCCGAATTAAAGTTTTAACCACAAAAGACTTATCTTTGTAACTATGAACTTTGAAGCATTAGTAAAACATATCAGCACGATACAGAACACGTTGCAGGCACAAGCCGCACACGCTGTAAACCTTGCCCTTACTTCCCGTAACTGGCTTATGGGTTGCTATATCGTGGAGTTCGAACAGAACGGAGAAGACCGTGCCGCATACGGTGAACAATTGTTGAAGAAGCTGGAACAAAGACTGAAAACAAAAGCCTGAATGAACGAAGATTCCGAGAGGTTAGACGGCTGTACCTTGTTTATCCACAACTGAAAGAACCTATCACACAATACATTGCATCACAAATCCAAATTCGGCACACATTGAGTGCCGAATTCATAGAACCAATTCGGCGGTTGCCATCCGCCGAATCTGCAATGAACATTCGGCGGATACCGTCCGCCGAATTGGGAACTGCAAAAGAATGGATAATTCCGGCAGATAGACTCTTTAATAAACTCACATATTCTAATTTAATGCTCATCTCCGCTATTGACAACCCTGTAAAACGAGCTTTTTATGAAATGGAAACCATTCGTGGCTGTTGGTCATATAAGGAGTTAGAACGACAAATAGCATCTTTATATTATGAACGTAGTGGACTCTCCAAAAACAAAGAAGCCCTCTCCGCTTTAGTCCAGCAACAAGCGACCTTATTACAGCCTAAAGATGTTATCAACACCCCTGTTACTTTAGAGTTCTTAGGATTAAACGAGCATGCCTTAGTAACAGAAAACGACTTGGAGCAATCCATTCTTGACAACCTGCAACACTTCCTGCTGGAAATGGGGCATGGATTCTGCTTTGAAACCCGACAAAAACGTATCTTGATTGATGAGGATTATTTCTTTACCGACCTCGTATTCTATCACCGCATCTTGAAATGTCATGTTATTGTGGAATTGAAGATAGACAAGTTCCGCCATGAGTATGCTTCGCAACTGAATATGTATCTGAACTATTTCAAAGCAGAAGTGATGCAGCCGGATGATAATCCGCCTATCGGTATTCTGCTTTGTACTGAAAAGGGTGATACATTAGTGAAATATGCCACTGCCGGATTAAATCCGAATATCTTCGTACAGAAGTACATGATAGAACTTCCAAGCGAGGAAGAAATAAAGGAGTTCATTGCTTCCTCAAATTACTAACCTATCATAAAAGTAATGCTGGCGAAAAGAAGAAAACTATTTTTCTTTTCGCCAGCCACATATAATTTGCTGTCAACAAGAATAAGTTTAGTCCGTTTTGGATGTATAAACAAAAGGATAAACTAAACTACATACTGCACAACAAGTATAATTACAATTTTCCTCAAATTTTAATTGATTAATCAATCAAATTTTCCGTCAATTGACACGATAATTTTACTTGGTTGAATTCAGATAATTGATGCAGTTCTTTTCAATCTTGTCCAAGATATGAAGAAATGTATCTTGTTCTTCTTGTGATATACCTTTTAATGAGATGTTTAGAGATAGCATTTGACATTTATTTATATGCGGCATAATTGTTTTTACCTTATCGGTGCAGTATAAAAGAACACTCCGTCCATCTTTATGATTTTTCCGCTTGATGATATATCCGTTTTTGGATAATTTTTCAACTATTCTCGTAACATTGGCAAAGTCTTTTTGCGACTGTGTAACTAAATCACCAATAGTCTGACCATCGTTTTCCCATAAATTGACTAAAAGAACCCACTGTTCCGGCGTTATGTCCAGCCCCTCTTCTGATATAATTTGATATATTTGACGTTTGATTATACCCGAAAGTTTGGCTATTTTATGATTTACCATTTTATCTATATCCATATTATTTAGTTTGTTAAAAGCTGAAAAACATATTTGTCATATCAAACAAATGACTATATTTGTCATGACAAATATAGAAATAATGTAATGAGTAACCAAATGGAAGTAAGTGTTTTTATAGAAAATATCCAAAAGGCTTTCGGAGAAAAGGTATAATTACCCTTTGCTTTTTGGTATTCTGATAAACAGATTAATGATGATTTGAAAAAAATCAACGGTTGTTTTTTTAAGGAGTTTGAAAAGCTGATTGGTGGTGAACCAATCTCTTTGAGTGCCGATAGAATCGGGTGTATGGGTGGTAAATTCTATACTGGTTTTTCGACCATGAATGAAAAAATGCCTATGTTTGTTTCAAGCAAAGAAAAATATAAGAAATCTTCAGAATTGGTTCTTGATTTCGTAGAAAAGGCAAATGTGCAGATTACGACAAGGCAGTATTTGAATATTTCACCCATTACTGAACTTGAAAACTTTAATAATGTAGTGGGGATTTTCTTTTTGGCTACCCCTGATATGCTTTCAGGACTTGCTTCATGGACATTTTACGATAACAATTCGGATGATGCAATTACTGCAAAATTTGGTTCGGGATGTTCTTCTATTTTTTCAGAAGCAACATTGGAAAACAGCAAAAATGGGAAACGTACATTTATTGGACTGTTTGACCCCTCCGTGCGTCGCTATATCCATGAGAATATATTAAGTTTTACTATACCAATGTCACGCTTTCGGGAGATGTATTATACGATACAAGATAGCTGCTTGTCGAATACACCTGCATGGGGAAAAATTAGAGAACGCATTTGTCGGGAGTGAAGTGTATTACAAAGCATCCGATGTCCAAAAGTTCATTAAGAAAAGATTCAGCGTAACCACATTGCGAAAGTTTGAAACAGAGCACTGCACGAAGAAGAAATGAATTTGAAAAGCCGGGGCGGTGAACATAGTTCACCACTCGAGGCAGAATTCAGTTATAAGCATTCTTCTACTTTCTCAATATTCCAGCCACTTTCTATTTTGTAGAAATATACAATATATCTAACATTATTAACAGTAACGATAACATATCCTTTTTCCGGTACACCTGTTATACCGTAAGTCTGAGCAATCAAAATATTTGCTTTATGATAAATTCCCGCCAAGTCCATATTAAACTTTTTTTAATTCTACACAAAGTTACCCAAATTCGTAAATAGTAATTCTTTGCTTAATATAATATCAGAACATAAAACAGAATCCTTTCTTTTGCGAAGCTTTAAACCTTTCAATCTCCAAAGAAAGCGATTTCTTCAACTGCCCTGCCATAAACGACAAAAACGGCTGGTTGGTTTCTTCGTCCTGACATTGGCGTAGAGAAAGGATATATTCTTCCCTATCCTCTTTGAATATCTTAGTAGGAAAAAGGTGATAACAAAACTGGATGTAGTTCATCAGTAATCGAGCCGTTCTTCCGTTGCCATCCACCCACGGATGAATAGTTACTAAATTAAGGTGGGCATTAAAGCTCAACTCGTATTGTTCCCGAAATGTTCCCATTTTCTTTTGCTTCTCTTGAAGAATCGCACAAAGTTCATCCACCTTAGCAGGAACTTTCAAATAGTTCATATAAGAATGTCCGCCAACACCAGCCGTAACACCACATAGACGGAACTCTCCTTTAGAAGAATCAAAAGAGCCACCCATCACACTGTGAACGCTGCCAGTAGTACGCATCAGCATTGCATTCATCCTTTTCAGAAAAGCAGGAGTTATAGGTACAAGGCTGTCTGATTCAACTTTGGCAAGTTCGTACGCTTGCTTCAAATCTTCATTCATCAGATGATGCACAAGCGGTTTCCCTTTCGCTGTTACTCCCTCGTCAAAGAGAAGCTGTGTATCAAGTTCGGTCAATGTGGAGCCTTCTATGGCTGTGGAATGGGTAATGAGAGAATAAAGGTAGTACTTATCATAGTCCACCGCTTCACTGATACCAAGTTTTTGAAACTTCTGGTACAACAGTTCTATTTCTTGCCAAACACCTTGTTCCATTACTTTTATTTAATAGGCTTTATTTCTTTTCAAAGGTAACTTATTTACTACGTTCAACCAAAAGAAATAATGACTTACTGCTATATTTTTTGCACGTGTGGGGAAAATGTGGGGAAAATTCAAGCAAAAGAAAAAGCTAAGTATTGAATTATCAATTACTTAGCCTCTATCTTCGTACCCAGACCCGGGGTCGAACCGGGATGGAAGTGAATCCACTGGTGTTTGAGACCAGCGCGTCTACCGATTCCGCCATCTGGGCATCTCTTGAAACATTGTTTGTTTCTCGATTGCGGTTGCAAAGGTACGACTTTTTTTCATACCTGCAAACTTTTCGGCATTTTTTTTCAAAAAAAGATAAATATACTACGATTTATGGGATAACGGACAATGGTTTTCTAAAAATAAGCCCTATATTAGCGGAAACTTTAAAACGATTTTATATCATGACAAACAGCAATAATTATTGTGTCATCATGGGGGGAGGTATAGGTAGTCGGTTCTGGCCATATAGCCGCAAAAACCTTCCTAAACAATTCCTTGATTTCTTCGGGACCGGACGTTCTCTAATACAGCAAACGTTTGATCGTTATAAAAAAATAGTCCCTATAGAAAACATTTTTATTACAACCAATGTATTGTATAAAGAACTGATCCAAGAACAACTCCCAGAATTGGACAAATCACAAATTTTATTGGAACCCACCCGCAGAAACACTGCTCCATGTATAGCTTGGGCTTCCTATCATATAAAAAAACTCAATCCAAATGCCAATGTCATTGTCGCACCGTCCGACCACCTGATTTTAAAAGAAGATGAGTTCAAAGCTGCAATTTTGAAAGGTCTGGAATTTGTTTCAAACTCTCCTCAATTACTAACATTAGGTATCAAACCTAACAGACCGGAAACCGGCTATGGCTATATTCAGATTGAGGAAGAAAAACAAGGAGAATTCTTTAAAGTAAAAACATTCATTGAAAAGCCCCAATTGGAATTTGCCAAAGTATTCGTAGAAAGTGGAGAATTCTATTGGAACTCAGGAATATTCTTATGGAATATCAATACAATTTTAGAAGCCTTCAATGAGATTATGCCCGAAGTTTGTACCAAACTGACTAACGGAGAAGAAGATTTTGCCTCCTGTCCCAATATCTCCATTGACTATGGAATCATGGAGAAAGCCAACAATGTTTTCGTCCAATTGTGCGACTTCGGATGGGCAGATTTAGGTACATGGGACTCCTTGTATGATATATCATCCAAGGACCAAGAAGGTAACGTCGTAGTAAACGGAAACTCCTTATTATATAACAGCTATAATAATGTAATAGTAGTGCCAGAAGGGAAATTAGCCGTAATACAGGATCTAGAAGGTTATTTAGTAGCCGCAAGAGACAATGTATTACTCATATGCAAAAAAGATGACGAAAGCGCTATCCGAAAATTCGTAAATGACGTACAAATCAAACTAGGAGATCAGTTTGTATAAAAACAGGTAACCGGAGTTTAATCATAAAGGAAAGCGGGAAACAGAATATCCGTTTCCCGCTCTTTATATTTACTAAGAAAGAAAAAGATTACTTGTCACCACCTTCCCAGGCTTGATTGATTGCTGTTGCCACCTCCACAAATTCTTCATTTGTCAGTTTCAACTTCGGATTAGAAAAAATCATATCCGACTCTTTCTGAATAGGAATCAGATGAATATGTGCATGAGGAACCTCTAATCCGATCACTGCCTCACCTACTTTCTTGCACGGAAAAACCTTTTGAATAGCAAGCGCCACACTCTTTGCAAAAACATGCATAGCAGCCAGTTCATTATCCTCCAAATCAAAGATATAGTCCACCTCACATTTCGGAACAACCAACGTATGCCCTTTGGCTAACGGATTGATATCCAGAAAAGCATAGAACTGGTCATTTTCAGCCACTTTATAGCTAGGAATCTCACCTGTAATAATTCTACTAAATATTGTTGCCATATCTATAAGTATTAAATAAGGCAGCCCCGCATAGCGGACCTGCCTTATATATTAAAATGAAATATTCACAACTTCTAAGCTGATTTTACCTTGCGGAATAGTGATTTCAGCCACATCACCCACTTTTTTTCCTAACAAACCCTGTGCTATCGGAGTGTTTACCGAAATCTTGCCCAATTTTAAATTCGCTTCGCTTTCGGCTACGATAGTATAAACCATCTTCATTCCGGTCTTGGCATTCTTCAATTCTACTTTCGTCAAAATTTGCACTGTATCTGCATTCATTTTTGAAGTATCAATAATTTTAGCATCACCAATAGTTGATTTCAGCTGGCTGATCTTCATCTCCAATAGACCTTGCGCCTCTTTGGCAGCATCATATTCGGCATTTTCTGACAAGTCTCCCTTATCACGCGCTTCGGCAATAGCCGACACAATTTTAGGACGTTCTACTGATTCCAGATATTTCAGTTCCTCAATCAGTTGCTTGTAACCTTCTTCTGACATATAAGCCATAATGTTTTCCTCCTTTTAAATTATATAATTATTCATTGTTCCAGTTATGCCTATAAAAACAAAAAGAATTCCGACATGGAAATGTCGGAACCCTCTTTGGTATTTCAAGTCTTGCAAAGATAGACTTTTATCTAATACGAGTCAAGTTTATAAGGATGCTATGTAACATGTTTAAACAAATTCAACTCATAATTAGCTTTTTACAAGAGTTTTTTAATGGCTTCATCCAAATCTTTAATATTCTCACCACGGGCACTTAATTCATTATTACGATTTACCAAAAATACCGAAGGCAGATTAGTTACATTATATAATGAAATGTATGAAGAATAAGCGCCATTAGCGTCACGTACACAGACCCAAGGCAGATTATCTGCAGATGTTTTCCAAAAGTGTTCATCACCATCCAGTGAAATCTGGTAAATCTCGAACCCTTGAGAAGCATACTTATTATAAAGTTCACGTAACGCCAAATTATGTGCAGCAGACATTGCATTGTTATATACAGTAAAATCGATCAGCACCACTTTACCCTTCAAATCGGTCAGACTGCGTGTATTGCCTTTCAAGTCTTTCAGCTGAATATCAATAATGCTGGCTTCCTTGATTTTATCTTCAGGAATTTCCATGGTCTGCTGACGGGGAGTACGGGTATTCTTCATTCCTTTTATAACCATATTGTACAAGTTGCGTGAACGGTCGGCATGTGGATAAGCATTATTCAGACTCGTAGCCACCGCAGCGAAACACTTCACATCCTCCTTATTTGTCAAAGGATCAAAAATCATATACCCATTCAACGACTGGAATAAAGCGAAATAAGCATATGGCATATTTGGAGCCGCAAAAATATATTCTCGTTTCACTTTATTCTTGTAATTGTTTACCATAGCCAAAAGGCTGTCTTGTGCGATGCCCGCAGGGATATTACGGTTCTGACCGAGTTTGTCCACATTCTTCTGCAAATCAGCTTGCAACAACACCAATTCCTTAATTTTCAAATTGTTTTCCGAACCTTCAATACGATAGGCAGTCGCAAAATCATTTATCTCAGCCTTAACTGATACTGTTTCCGTAGAGTCTACAGCAAAGTTTATCACTTTATTATCTAAACGCAAACGATAGAATTCAGGAGATTCCGGGCGCTTCTGTGCAAAACTAAAACTTCCGCTACTGCCCAATTTTGCCGAATCAAGCGCTACTATGCCATCCAATCCCGACGCTTCCAAATAAAGCATCTTATCTTCAGCACCATTAATTTCACCTTGAACTTTGAACTTCGGTGCATTGTCGCAGGCGCTCAACCCTATCAACAGAAGTGCGAGCAAAAAATATACATTCTTTTTCATCGCTAAAATTAATATAAATGTGTGTTCTCTTAATAATTTTGGATGCAAAGATACGTCTTTTCGTGGTTTGTCAAAGCATTTATCCACCTTCTTACACATTAAAATGAAAAAAAACAGTAATCATAGTAACTTTTTATCTCATTCTCACCAAATTAGAAGAATAAATGCCTATCTTTGCACGAATTTTAGACGAAAAATATATTAAAACATTTTTTATGATCAATCCAATTGTTAAGACGATCGAGCTTCCTGATGGTAGAACCATCACACTCGAAACGGGAAAGCTGGCAAAACAGGCAGACGGTTCTGTAATGCTCCGCATGGGTAACACCATGTTGCTAGCTACTGTTTGTGCAGCAAAAGATGCAGTTCCCGGTACAGATTTTATGCCCCTTCAGGTAGAGTACAAAGAAAAATATTCAGCATTCGGACGTTTTCCCGGTGGCTTTACCAAAAGAGAAGGCAAAGCTTCAGATTATGAAATCCTGACTTGCCGACTGGTAGACCGCGCATTGCGTCCTTTATTCCCCGATAATTTCCATGCAGAGGTTTACGTAAACATTGTTCTTTTCTCAGCTGATGGAATAGATATGCCTGATGCATTGGCAGGATTGGCCGCTTCAGCAGCATTAGCCGTTTCCGACATTCCTTTCGGCGGACCGATTTCTGAAGTACGCGTAGCACGTATCGATGGCCAGTTCGTTATCAACCCCACTTTCGAACAACTTGAGAAAGCTGATATGGATCTGATGGTTGCAGCCACATATGACAACATCATGATGGTAGAAGGCGAAATGCAGGAAGTCAGCGAACAAGACTTGCTGGCTGCCATGAAGGCTGCTCACGAAGCAATCAAAGTTCATTGTAAAGCGCAGATGGAACTGATGGAAGAAGTCGGTTCTACAGTAAAACGTGAATACTGCCACGAAGAAAACGATGAAGATTTACGCAAAGCTGTACGCGAAGCTTGTTATGATAAAGCATACGCCATCGCTGCTTCAGGAAACAGAAACAAGCATGAACGTCAAGATGCTTTTGATGCCATCCGCGATGAATTCAAAACTCAATATACAGAAGAAGAACTGGAAGAAAAAGGTGCATTAATCGACCGTTACTACCACGATGTGGAAAAGGAAGCCATGCGTCGTTGTATTCTTGATGAAGGCAAGCGTCTGGACGGACGTAAGACAACTGAAATTCGCCCTATCTGGTGCGAAGTAGGTTATCTGCCCGGCCCTCACGGTTCTGCCATTTTCACCCGTGGTGAAACTCAGTCTTTAACTTCTGTCACATTAGGCACCAAGCTAGATGAGAAAATCGTAGACGATGTTCTGGATCAACACAGAGAACGATTCTTGTTACACTACAACTTCCCCCCTTATTCTACCGGTGAAGCAAAAGCACAACGTGGTGTAGGTCGTCGTGAAATCGGTCACGGGCACTTGGCATGGCGTGCTTTGAAAGGACAAATTCCTGCAGGCTACCCATACACAGTACGTGTAGTATCTGATATCATGGAATCAAATGGTTCTTCTTCAATGGCTACTGTCTGTGCAGGAACGCTTGCATTAATGGATGCCGGTGTTGCCATGAAAAAACCAGTTTCAGGTATTGCCATGGGCTTGATTAAGAATGCAGGTGAAGAAAAATATGCCGTATTGTCTGATATTCTTGGAGATGAGGATCACTTGGGTGATATGGACTTCAAGGTTACAGGTACTCGTGATGGTATCACTGCTACACAGATGGACATCAAGGTAGATGGTCTATCATTCGAAATCTTGGAAAAAGCGTTACTGCAAGCAAAAGAAGGTCGCGAACATATTCTTAACAAGTTAACCGAATGTATAGCCGAACCTCGTAAAGATTTGAAACCGCATGCTCCTCGTATTGAAACGATGACTATTCCTAAAGAGTTCATTGGGGCTATCATCGGTCCGGGCGGAAAGATTATCCAAGGTATGCAGGAAGAAACCGGAGCAACCATCACGATTGAAGAAACTGATGGAGTAGGTCGCATTGAGATTGCGGGAACAAACAAGAAATGTATTGACGACGCTATGCGCATTATCAAGGGTATCGTTGCCGTTCCCGAAGTCGGTGAAGTCTATGTAGGTAAAGTCCGTTCAGTAATGCCATATGGCGTGTTCGTAGAATTCTTGCCTGGTAAAGACGGATTGTTACACATCTCTGAAATTGACTGGAAACGTCTTGAAACAATAGAAGAGGCCGGTTTAAAAGAAGGGGATGAAATAGAAGTGAAGTTACTTGATATTGATCCCAAGACAGGTAAATTCAAGCTCTCTCACAAAGTATTACTGCCTCGTCCTGAAAAGCAAGAAAAGAAATAAGAACATTCTTTTTTATACCATAAAGAGCGCAACCTGTTATAGGTTACGCTCTTTTTTTTAAGGCAAGCCATTAATAATAATGTAAAATTAAAAAGCGCAACTAAATAATAATTAGTCGCGCTATCTGATATATCATACAAAAGAAATTCCTCCGCTTTATATGATATCCGGTTATAAGGTAGGATCAATCTTCTTGAACTTCGAAATCATCTTTACCTACTCCGCAAAGAGGGCAAACCCAATCATCTGGAATATCTTCAAATGCTGTTCCCGGAGCGATTCCACCTTCAGGATCTCCTTCTGCCGGGTCATAAACCCAACCACATACTGTGCAAACGTACTTTTTCATAATTGTCTCTGTTTTATGTTTTAAATATTCTTTAAATACATAACAAATATACAAGGAAATTGTTTACTTGCAAACTATCCCACTAATATTTTTTTAAGCTCTTCCATTCCTTCGGACGCACCTTTCTGAATTACATACACTTTACGTCCCGATGCAATGGGCACCTGCTTAGGATCTATTAAATAAACAGGAGTGCGGGCAGGCACATAATTCAACAAACCGGCAGCAGGATATACATTAAGCGAAGTTCCTATAATTAAAAAGATATCAGCTGTTTCAGCATATTCAATTGCAGTTTCAATCATAGGAACAGATTCACCGAACCATACAATGAACGGACGAAACTGGGAACCGTCTCCGGCCAAGTCTCCCAAATGTATCTCATATTCTTCCGGCTTTAATTCTTTAATATAAGCTGGATTATTAGGTTGCCAACTAGATGTCACCTTGGTCAGTTCGCCATGTAAATGAATAATATGCGAACTTCCGGCACGCTCATGCAAATTATCAATATTTTGAGTGATAACAGTCACATTAAAGAACTTTTCCATCTCAGAAACCAGTTCATGCCCCCGGTTAGGCTTTACAGCAAGCAACTGTTTACGACGCTCATTATAAAAATCAATCACCAATTTAGGGTTTGCCGCATACCCTTCCGGAGTAGCCACTTGTTCCACCGGATACTGATCCCATAAACCACCTGCATCACGAAATGTACTGATACCGCTTTCTGCACTCATTCCAGCACCTGTTAAAACTACTAAATTCTTCATTTCTAGTCCTCCTCTTTTAACTAAACACACAAAAATAAGAAAAATTAAATTGTTAAAAACAGATTCATTCAAATAAAACACCTACCTTTGTGCGTTTTGTATAAAACATCTTATAAAATAAATAGTTATGGATAAATTCAGTTACGCCATCGGCCTTGGTATTGGCCAGAATTTATTGAGCATGGGTGCTCAAAGTATTAATGTTGAAGACTTTGCTCAAGCAATCAAAGACGTATTAGATAGAAAAGAAACGGCTATCAGCCACAACGAAGCACGTGAAATCGTAAACAAGTACTTTGAAGAGCTGGAAACCAAATTGAATGCAGAGAATATTGAAAAGGGAAAATCATTTTTGGAGGAAAACGCAAAAAGACCGGGGGTCGTGACACTTCCCAGCGGCTTACAGTACGAAGTTATCACAGAAGGTAACGGAAAAAAACCGAGTGCAACCGACCGTGTAAAATGCCATTATGAAGGTACCTTGATTGATGGGACTTTGTTTGACAGCTCTATCAAACGCGGCGAACCGGCTATCTTTGGTGTGAACCAAGTAATCAAAGGATGGGTGGAAGCACTCCAACTGATGACTGAAGGTGCTAAATGGAAACTTTTCATTCCTTCAGAACTAGCCTATGGAGCACAACAGGCAGGAGAAATGATTCCTCCTCACAGCACATTGATTTTTGAAGTAGAATTAATCGAAGTATTATAATTATTAAAGCATTTAAGGCAAATGAAAAAAATTAGTTTTTTTGTAGCAATCGCTGCTGCAGCCAGCTTGGCTTCTTGTACAGCCCAAGCACCGAAAGCAAACATGAAGAATGACGTAGACTCACTTTCTTACATGATGGGTATCACCAACACGCAAGGTCTGGATATGTATATGAGCCAACAACTGGGCGTTGACACAGCCTATATGGCCGACTTCATCAGAGGTGTTAAAGAAGGTACCAGCAAGACAAGTCCTAAAGATGTTGCTTATATGGCAGGTCTTCAGATTGGTCAACAAGTTGGTGGACGTATGTTCGATATGATGAGCCAACGTATTTTCGGAAATGACTCTACTCAAAGTTTAAGTAAAGAAAACTTCCTGGCAGGTTTCATGGCTGCTTTGCAGAAAAAAGGCATGAATGTTACTATGGAAGAAGCCAACGCCTACGTTCAGTCTAAAGCAGAAGCAATCAAAACAAAAGCTACTGAAGCCCAATTCGCTGAAAATAAGGCTGCCGGTGAAAAATTCCTAGCTGAAAATGCAAAGAAAGAGGGTGTTAAAACTACATCAAGCGGATTGCAATATAAGATAATTAAAGAAGGTAACGGCGCTGTTCCTACCGATTCTTCTAAAGTAAAAGTAAACTATAAAGGTACTTTGATTGACGGAACTCAGTTCGACAGTTCATATGATCGTAAAGAACCGACTACTTTCCGTGCTAATCAAGTAATCAAAGGATGGACTGAAGCACTGACAATGATGCCAGTAGGTTCTAAATGGGAACTTTACATCCCTCAAGACTTGGCTTATGGTGCACGTGAAGCCGGTCAGATTAAACCTTTCTCTACTTTGATTTTCGAAGTAGAACTGGTTGGAATCGAAAAATAACCTCATTTTAATACGATTTACAAAAAAGCGTGGAACATTCGTGTCTCACGCTTTTCTTTTAACTTGTCCTTCTACAAATCAAATTTTCTTTTCCTTTATATCTGTACGTGCCTCAACAACATTTACTACATAATCGCCTAATTTTTCGCATTCGCTGATAATATCCATATAATGATCCCCCGTCTGATAATTATATTCCTTATTATTCACATCCAATACATTCTGATCCTTCAACTGGTTGCGGTAATTGTTTCTCTCATTCTCTATATTAAATGATTTGTTAGGATCAACCAAATGATATTCGTCTTCTTCCAAAGATACTATTTGTTGCAGTGGAAGGCTGTACGATGCACCTGTCAACAATCCGGTGAAGCGATTCGTGGTCATAGCACCCAAAATATGGCGCAAATGCCCACCTGTCAGTTTTTGCAAAGCCTCACTCACGGTTTTCATACCATATATCAGAAGTACCAGTGAGCCTATCAGTTTCAAAAAAAACAAATATTGACATGTAGATTCTCTTTTATTTAGACTCTCTTCTTTCTTACACTTTATTAAAAAACACAGAGGCACAAAGTATTTAACCCATCATAGGTTAAACCTTGCACCTCTGCACCTATTCTGTTCACCATAGCCCTTTCAGGTCAGGATTTCTTTTCCTTCACATTGCTACTGGCTTCCACCACATTTACTACATAATCGCCCAGTTTTTCACATTCTCCAATAATATCCATATAGTGCACCCCCATCTGATAATCATACTCCTTATTATTCACATCCAGCACATTTTGGTTCTTTAGCTGATTACGATAGTTATTTATTTCATTCTCTATATTAAACGATTTATTCACATCTACCACATGATGCTCATCTTCCACCAACGAAATCATCTGAGACAAAGCATCATCAGTCAACTGGAACATCTGATGAATATGATCATACTGTTTCGGAGTAAAATCCATATCACTGCGATGTTTACGATTGATAGTACGTGCCAAATTATAACAGCTGTCCCCGATACTTTCTATTTCAGTCACTTCACGAAGCATAGCACGAATTTGCAACTTACTTTCAGAACTCAAACGCCCGTCGGATACCTGATTCAGATAATTAGCGATCTCCACCTCCATGTTATCGCTTATATTCTCATATTTCTCAATACGACTGAACAATTTGTTAAAGTCATTGTCATTAGTGGTGTGAAGCAGATCCCGCACCATGCCAAACATACGATGAGTACGCTCTGCAAAGAGATTGATTTCCTTGCGTGCCTGCAATATAGAAAGCTCTGCCGTAGAAAGCATACCACCTGTAATAAAGCGCAAACGATATTCCTCATCCTGCTCTCTCTGAGGAATGATTTTACAGACAGTTTTCTCTATCAACTTGACAAACCAAATAAGAATCAACACATTGCATATATTAAAAGTAGTATGAAAAGCAGACAGTTTAAAAGATACGGCAACAGCCGGATCTGCTGTTCTCATTATATCTTCTACAAACCATGAAACCCCCATAGTTACAGGCTTGAAAAGGCATAACACCCAAATAACCCCAAAAACATTGAACACCAAATGAGCCAGCGCAGCCCTCCTGGCCTGCGTATTGGCAGTCAGTGCGGCAAGGTTAGCGGTTATAGTGGTACCAATATTCTCGCCAAGTACCAACGCAGCCCCCAGCTCAAAACTAATCCAACCATTGGCACACATAATCAAAGTAATAGCCATCGTTGCAGCCGATGCCTGTACAATCATGGTAAGAACTGTACCGATGACAACAAATAAGATAACAGAACCAAATCCCATATCAGTATAGTTCTGAACAAAAGACAACATTTCGGGGTTTCTACTTAAGTCAGGAGCATTCGTCTTCAAGAGAGAGAGGCCCATAAACAAAAAAGAGAAACCGAATATAAATTCTCCAATGGATTTACGGTTACTCTTTCCTGAAAATAATAAGGGTACGCCAACAGCCAATAACGGAAGTGCCATAGCAGCAATATCTACTTTAAACCCTAACGCAGATATAATCCATGCAGTGACAGTGGTACCGATATTTGCCCCCATAATGACTCCAATTGATTGTGAAAGTGTAAGGAGTCCGGCATTAACGAAACTTACTACCATAACAGTAGTAGCAGAAGAGGATTGAATTAACGCAGTGATAAGAACACCGGTTAGCACTCCGGTTACCCGGTTGGTGGTCATCGCTGTGAGGATTTTACGCAGTCTGTCACCAGCAAACTTTTGCAGCCCCTCACTCATGATTTTCATTCCATAAAGGAATAGCGCCAGTGAACCTAGCAGCTTTAAGAAATCATAAAAAGAATACTCCATCTTTAATTAATTTGGTAGGAATTGGCTAATCTCCCTTTTATTCAGTAAATTTCAAGCCGTTTCACTACGTTAGTAATAATTATTACGATTATGTTACAAATCTGTTGCAAAAATAACAATATTTCAAAGAACTTCCCAATCGGAAGCTCACTTTTGGATATTTATAATGGTTTTAATCTAGATATCCCATACGGGCCGGTCAGTGCCAAAGTCAATAACAAAGTAGAAGGACTCAATTACCGGGCCTATAATAATAAGGATGTAGAGTTCCTGAACATACTGAATCCTTCAGGAATGCGTACCTATGTCCGTTCGCTCTGCTTCATCTTGTGCAAAGCGGTGGAGGACTTATACCCTGATGGAAAAATCATGCTTGAACATCCCGTATCCAAAGGATATTATTGCGCCTTGCAGATAGGACGCGAAACCGGGCTGGATGATGTTTCCCGTATTAAGCAGCGAATGAAAGAGATTGTGGAAGCCAACATCCCTTTCCACCGTTTTGAATGTCACACAACTGAAGTAGTAGAACTATTCCGCCGGAAAGGAATGATGGACAAAGTTAGACTGCTTGAAACTTCAGGGGAACTTTACTCCTATTATTATACTTTAGAAGATACCATTGACTACTACTATGGCAGTCTGTTGCCCAGCACCGGATATATCCGCAAATTCGACATTGTTAAATACTATGACGGCTTGTTGCTGCGAGTCCCCAACCGTCAGAATCCGGAAATATTGGAGGAAGTAGTAAAACAAGAAAAAATGCTGGAAGTATTCAAAGAGCACCGACGCTGGAATCAGATTTTAGGTGTGGGTACTGTAGGAGATTTCAATGTGGCCTGTAATGAAGGTTATGCCACCGATCTGATTAATGTGTCTGAAGCCTTGCAGGAAAAAAAAATTTCCAATATTGCTGATGAGATATACCACAGAGGAAAAAACGGTCAAAGAGTAAAACTGGTTCTTATCTCCGGTCCATCCTCTTCTGGTAAAACGACTTTCAGCAAACGACTCAGTATCCAGTTGATGGCAAACGGGCTGAAACCTTACCCCATCTCCCTGGACAATTACTTTGTTGACCGAGAAAAGACACCAAAAGATGAAAAAGGTGATTATGATTACGAATCATTGTATGCATTGGATTTGGAGTTCTTCAACAAGCAATTACAAGATCTGCTTCATGGAAAGGAAGTAGAGTTACCACGTTTCAACTTCACCACAGGAAGAAGGGAATTTAAAGGTGACAAACTTAAGATTGACGATAACATGATATTGATTCTCGAAGGGATTCATGCACTTAACCCCGAATTAACCCCTCATATTCCCGCCGAGAATAAATATAAAATATATGTATCGGCATTAACCACTATTCTGCTGGACAATCATAATTATATTCCGACTACCGACAACCGTTTGTTGCGCCGTATTATCCGCGATTACAAATACCGTGGCTATTCCGCAGAGGAAACAATCAGAAGATGGCCCAGTGTACGCGCCGGAGAAGAAAAATGGATCTTCCCATATCAGGAAAATGCAGATGCCATGTTCAATTCTGCCCTGTTGTTTGAACTAGCCATTATGAAGGATTATGCCATTCCTATTCTAAGGAATGTTCCCAATAACAAACCGGAATATTCAGAAGCATACCGTTTACGCAAATTCTTGGAATATTTCGCTTCGGTACAAGATAAAGAATTGCCTCCCACTTCTTTACTGAGAGAGTTTTTAGGAGGAAGCAGTTTCCGGTATTAACCTGTTATTAAACAGTATATAAGTTTTGTTTATGTGCAAAACAAACAGTAATTTCGGCCATTATTAAACAAGTATAAGTGAATGCACTCCAAAGGCTATAGAAAACTGTTCAACTGCCTGATGTTCTACTACTAAGAACATTTCTTCTTCAGGAGGGTATGCCAAAAGCCAGCAGACTGTACATTACACCACCATAAAGATGGATTAAATGACAGCGTATCTTACTTTTGGCATACGTTTCTTTCTATTTGATATCTTATTCTCTTGCACATCAATTGGTCGGATCCATTAATCCGCCCTTATGGAAATCTCTATTTATGAACCAGTAGACCTTATTATAACTCTTATGAAAACAACAATCAACGGTATGACAGACCGTATCCGACGCCTACGTCAAGAATCTTTTGATACACAACCTTCTTTGTCCATAGAACGTGCTCTGATAGAAACCGAATTTTACAAAGAAAACGAAGGAAAGTATCCAATTCCTATTCTAAGAGCACTGAACTTCCTTGAAATCTGTAAACGGAAAACTATATACATAGGTGAAGACGAACTGATTGTAGGTGAACGTGGACCACGCCCCAAAGCCGTATCGACTTTCCCTGAACTGACCTGTCACAGCGTGGAAGACCTTCATGTATTGAACACCCGCGAATTGCAGCGTTACACCATCAGCCAGGAAGATATAGACACCTATGAGCGCGAGGTAATTCCTTATTGGAAAGGGCGCACCCAACGCGAACGCATCTTCAATCATGTTCCCAAAGAATGGAAAGAAGCTTACGAAGTAGGAATGTTCACTGAATTCATGGAACAACGAGCCCCCGGCCATACTTCTCTGGACGGAAAGGTTTATCAACATGGCATGCTGGATTTGAAAGAACGTATTGCACATGAGTTGAAAAATCTGGATTTTATGAATGATCCAGAAGCAACCGACAAACAAGAAGAACTGACCGCCATGTCCATCTCCTGTGATGCCGCTATCATTTTTGCCGAACGCCATGCCGAACTGGCCGAAAAGATGGCTGGACAAGAAACCGATCCGAAACGCAAAGAGGAACTGAAAAAAATAGCGGAAATCTGCCGATGGGTTCCTGCACATGCCCCCCGTACTTATTGGGAGGCCATACAAATGTACTGGTTTGTCCATCTCGGCACCATTACAGAGCTGAACGGATGGGACGCCATGAATCCAGGACATTTTGACCAGCACCTCGCTCCTTTCTATGAAAAAGACCTGGAAGAAGGAATACTGACCCGTGCAGAAGCCAAAGAACTGATGTCATGTTTCTTTATCAAAGTAAATAATCAGACAGCCCCACCCAAAGTTGGCATCACCGCCAAAGAAAGCGGTACCTACAATGACTTTACCAATCTGAATATCGGTGGCATCAAACGTGATGGTAGCAACGGAGTCAGCGAAGTATCCTATATCATGCTCGAAACAGTAGATGATCTTCACCTGTTACAACCCGGAAGCGCCCTGCACATCAGTGTATGCACCCCGGAGCGTTTCCTGCGCGAAGGCTGCAAAGTAATCCGTAAGGGCTATGGCTACCCATCTGTATTCAATCCCGACACATACGTCATGGAACTGATGCGACAGGGAAAAACACCGGAGGACGCTCGTGAAGGCGGATGTAGCGGATGCATAGAAGTAGGCGCTTTCGGAAAAGAAGCTTACATACTGACCGGTTACCTTAACGTACCCAAGATATTGGAAGTCACCTTGCACAACGGAACAGATCCTGTATCAGGCAAGAAAGTAGGCTTGGTAACAGGAGATCCCTGCACCTTCCGGAGTTATGAAGAACTTTATGACGCATTTCTTAAACAAATCCATTATTTTGTAGATATGAAAGTACGCGTCAGCAACTACATTGACCGTATGTTCGCCAAATACGCTCCCGCCACTTTCCTGTCTTTGTTCATTGATGACTGTATCGCCAAAGGAAAAGATTATTATAACTGCGGACCGCGTTATAACACAAGCTATATTCAATGCACCGGTTTGGGTACTATTACCGACAGCCTCTCCGTTCTGAAAAAACATGTATTCGAAGAACGTAAATTCAATATGGAGCAAATCATCCATGCTACCGATACCAACTTCGAAGGACAGGAAGCCATGAGACAGTTCATACTGAACCGTACCCCTTTCTTCGGTAACGATGACGAATATGCAGACCGCATCGCCATCCAGATTTTTAATGACCTTTACGATGCCATCGAGGGAAAGCCGAACACCAAAGGCGAATGTTTCCATCTGAACATGTTGTCTACCACCTGTCACGTTTACTTCGGCAAAATGATGAATGCCACCCCCAACGGCCGTCTGGCCGGACGTGCCATCAGTGACGGTACCTCACCCTCACACGGAGCAGATACCCACGGGCCATCCGCCGTTATAAAATCATTAGGAAAACTGGACCAGGTGAAAAGCGGAGGCACTCTATTGAATCAGCGCTTCCTGCCTTCACTTCTTAAACACGATGAAGACATAGCCAAACTGGCAAGCCTCATCCGCAGCTATTTTGCTTTAGGAGGACATCACATTCAGTTCAACATAGTAGATACCGCTACCCTGCATGCCGCCCAAAAACATCCGGAAGAATACCGGGACCTATTGGTACGCGTAGCTGGATACAGTGATTACTTCAATGACATGAATACAGATTTACAATATGACGTAATAGCCCGCACGGCACAAGAAACCTTCTGACAAGATGAGTCTGATTTTCGACATCAAACGCTATGCCATCAATGACGGACCGGGCATCCGCATCACACTTTTCATGAAAGGATGCCCGCTCTCGTGCATATGGTGCCATAATCCCGAAGGCATTCGTAACGGAAAAGACAAACTATACACAGCCAAGAAATGCCTCGGCTGTGGAACTTGTCTGAAAGTATGTCCCAACGGGGCACTGACACTGGCTCCCGAGGGTATTATCACCGACAAACAAAAATGCGTGTTATGCGGACGCTGTGCCGAAGAATGTCCGGCAATGGCTATCGAGATATCAGGAACGGAATATACCGCCGAATACCTGATGCATGAAATAGAAAAGGAAATTCCATTTATGGATCAATCGGGCGGTGGAGTTACTTTTTGTGGTGGAGAACCGTTGCTTCATCCCGAATTCTTGATTGATATACTGAAACGTTGCGGACAACAGGGAATTCATCGGGCGGTAGATACCACCCTGCTTGCCCGCAAAGAAACAGTGGATGAAGTGATGCGGAATTGTGAACTATTGCTTATCGACTTAAAATCAATGGACAGTACCGTACACCAGACATTCTGTGATGTTCCCAATGAATTAATTTTGGAGAACATCCGCAGAGTAGCAGAAGCTGACTTCCCTTATTATATCCGTATTCCATTGATTGAAGGAGTGAATGCAGATGAAAAGAACATAAAACTGTCTGCCGAATTTTTGGCCAGTCTTCCACGGCATCCTGAGATAATTAACCTATTACCTTACCATGATATAGGAAAGGGAAAGCATGCAAAGCTAGGCAGTATCTATAACCCTAAAGGATATAAAATGCAAACGCCATCCGAGGAAGTACAACAGCAGTGCATACAAATCTTGACTGATTACGGTTTAAAAGCAACCATAGGTGGATAATTATATATCATCGTTCTGTAGTAAAAGGACCTTCGTACCCCAAAAACGTGTCCCGTCCTCCGTTATCAAATAATCTTCCTCATTACGCAACTCTGTAAACTCACGATAACTCTCCAACTTATCATAATCGATAAAATCCTTAAAGCATTTCTCCGCTTTCCAACAATCTATTAATATAGATACCCGGTTCTATAGTAAGTTCAAATTCCGGTTCCAAAGATCCGGCCAGCCTTAATAATTTACGGCTGACCTAAGTACTTTTCTAATGAATCACCTGTCTTTTAGCAACTGCTTTTTCCAAACACTTCTTCAAATCCGCGGCAGAACCAGTTTCTGTCACTCCCACCCTCTACGCTTTCTCACACAAGGCAGGCTGGATCCCATCCATACAATATGATATCCATATCGCCAATCCGGCATAGGGCAAGTCCCAAAAATAAAGAGAAGTAGAACCTTGGCGGAAATGATAAGTATTATCCGCATAGTCGCCACTCTCCCCGTTATCTAAAATAGCAAGAAACCTATCCCCACGTTTTTTCAAACTGTTACGACGGGTTGTATAAGTTTCTTTTGCAAACATAATCTTATGTTTTTTATATAGATGACAGGTAAAGATAGCCATCCCCTTAAAATAATCCCCCCAAAAAGGAAGATTATTACAATACAATTTCCTATTTTTGTCGCAATAAACAAGGAAATAAAAATATTATGGCACAAGGCTCACGTCAAGTACAAACACAAGCCCAGCAACAAATACAAACCTTATCTCCACAACAGATACTGGTAGTGAAATTGCTGGAACTGCCCACTGTGGAGCTGGAAGAACGTATCCATTCCGAAATACTGGATAATCCGGCCCTGGAGGAAGGGAAAGAAATGCCCGAAAATGAAGATGACAACACAGAATACGTTGAGAACGAAGACGGAAATACAGACTCGAACGAAGATTTTTCATTAGGCGATTACAGCAACGAAGATGATATTCCCGATTATAAACTACAGGAACATAATCGTTCCAAAGAAGGAGTAGCCGAAGAAATCCCTTTCTCGGATGCCGTATCTTTTTATGAAATATTGAAAGACCAGTTGCAGATGCAGGAACTTACCCCAGAACAACGAGATATAGCAGAATACTTGATCGGTTCATTGGACGATGACGGCCTGTTACGCAAAAATATGGAGTCTATCATGGATGAACTTGCCATCTATCGAGGCATCTATACCACTGAGGAGGAATTAAATAAAATCTTGGAAATAATCCAAGACTTTGATCCGGCAGGTATCGGTGCCCGCAGTTTACAAGAATGTCTTCTGCTACAAATACAAAGAAAAGCCGATTCACCGTTAAAACAAATAGAACTGGACATCATCGGTAAATGCTGTGATGAGTTTACCCGCAAAAACAAAGAAAGGATTATCCAAAAACTAGGTATTACCGAAGAACAATATAATGAGGCGGTGAGCGATCTCACCAAACTGAATCCTCGTCCGGGCAGTTCACTGGGTGAAGCAATGGGCAAAAATATGCAGCAGATCATTCCCGACTTCATTGTAGAAACGTATGAGGATGACACCATTACTCTAAGTTTAAACAATCGTAATGTTCCTGAGTTGCGTCTGAGCCGCCAGTTCACCGAACTACTGGATGAACACACCCGCAACAAAGATAATCAGAGCAAAGCCTCAAAGGACGCACTGATGTTCCTAAAACAAAAAGTAGATGCCGCACAAGGTTTTATCAACGCCGTAAAACAGCGACAACATACGTTGCTCACCACCATGCAAGCCATTATAGATATTCAGCGCCCCTTCTTTTTGGAAGGAGACGAATCCCTGCTAAAGCCCATGATCCTAAAAGATGTAGCCGAACGCTCGGGATTGGATATTTCCACCATATCACGGGTAAGCAACAGCAAATATGTACAAACAAACTATGGTATCTATTCATTGAAATTCTTTTTCAGCGACGGTTACACTACCGAAGACGGTGAAGAACTCTCTGTCCGCGAAATCAAGCGTATTCTGAAAGAATGTGTAGACACCGAAGACAAGGAAAAACCGTACACTGATGATGAACTGGCCGAAACACTAAAAACGAAAGGCTACCCCATAGCCCGCCGTACTGTAGCCAAATACCGCCAACAGCTTAACATACCCGTCGCACGATTAAGAAGGTAATATAAATTATATGGAAGCTAACGAAACAACCGAAACAATAGCAGTAGGCAAGAAAAACAGTCCGCTTGAAGTCAGTTCACGTATCATATCAGGCATATTCACGCCTTTTATGATTCCTTTTGTGGCATTTTTCCTGCTTTTTTTCTTCACTTATCTTCGTATCATGCCCATCCAGTACAAACTGATAGTATTGGGCATAGTCTACTGTTTCACCATTCTGATGCCGATGCTCGCCATCTACCTGTTCCAAAAAATAAACGGTTGGGGTATTCATGAATTGGGACACCGCGAAAAACGTTTCGTACCATATGCGTTGACTATCATCAGCTATGTCACTTGTCTCATCACCATGTATAAGATACACCTGCCCCGCTATATGTCAGGTATTATCGTAGCCGCCCTCATCTGCATGATCCTTTGCACGCTGATCAATTTCAAGTGGAAAATCAGCACACACGTGGCAAGCAGCGGCATGATGGTAGGCGGATTATTATCCTACAGCTTTATATTCAATTTCAATCCTGTATGGTGGCTCTGTTTTTTCATTTTGCTATCCGGGATGCTTGGCACAGCCCGTATCATTGTAAAACAGCATACCTTATTAGAAGTTTTAGCCGGATTTATTGTCGGATTGTTTTGTGGTGTCATTGGAATTTTGTTTATTTGAAAAAAATTAGTATTAACCTTATAAATTGAAAGCATTATGGAATTTCCAAGCAATGTAAAGTATACCAAAGAACACGAATGGATACGAGTAGAAGGTGATATAGCTTATGTAGGCATCACTGATTATGCACAAGAGCAACTGGGTGACATCGTATTCGTAGATATCACAACTGAAGGAGAAACTTTAGAAAAAGATGAAGTTTTCGGTACTATTGAAGTAGTAAAAACGATTTCGGACTTGTTCCTTCCCGTTTCAGGAGAAGTTTTGGAACAGAATGAAGCATTGGCCGACAATCCCGAATTAGTAAACCAAGACCCGTATGGTAAAGGGTGGCTGATTAAGATTAAGCCCAATGACTCTAATGACGTTAACGATTTGCTGGATGCTGAAGGATATAAAGCATTAGTCAACGAATAATATAGATTCCCATTAGGAATTGTTCAAGCGCGGATTACGCGGACCTCACGGATTTTTCTATCCGCGTTCATCCGTATAACCCGTGCTTGAAGTAAATATATAAACCAAACAATAACAAAAAACAATGAAACCTATCGTAAGCATTATCATGGGTAGCACTTCCGATCTTCCCGTAATGGAAAAAGCTGCCAAATTACTGGACGAGATGCACGTACCTTTCGAAATGAACGCCCTTTCGGCACACCGCACTCCCGAAGCTGTGGAGGAATTTGCGAAAAATGCTGCAGGCCGTGGAATTAAAGTCATCATTGCCGCTGCCGGCATGGCTGCCGCACTTCCCGGTGTCATTGCTGCAAATACCACATTGCCTGTTATCGGTGTCCCCGTTAAAGGTTCTGTTCTTGATGGCGTAGACGCACTTTATTCTATCATCCAAATGCCTCCCGGAATTCCTGTAGCTACTGTAGCAATCAATGGAGCCATGAATGCAGCTATTCTGGCCGTACAAATGCTAGCATTGAGTGATACAGAACTAGCCACCAAGTTTGCAGACTACAAGACCGGCTTGAAAAAGAAAATCGTGAAAGCCAACGAAGAACTGAAAGAAGTCAAGTTTGAATATAAAACAAATTAACTAGTGGTTAGTGATTAGTGGTAAGTGGTTAATATTTCAGCGCAGCCCACTAATCACTAACCACTCACCACTAATCACTAACTATGGATTTATTCAATTACTCCCGCCGCGAATCTTCCGAAGTGAATATCGGAGCCACTCCCTTGGGTGGCAACAACCCCATCCGTATTCAGAGCATGACAAATACCGTCACTATGGATACCGAAGCCTGTGTGGAACAAGCCAAACGCATTATAGATGCCGGCGGTGAATACGTTCGCCTCACCACACAAGGTGTCCGTGAAGCCGAAAACTTGAAGAATATCAATATCGGATTACGCTCTCAAGGATATGATACTCCATTGGTGGCCGATGTACATTTTAACCCCAAAGTAGCCGATGTAGCGGCACAATATGCAGAAAAGGTACGCATCAATCCGGGAAATTACGTAGACCCGGGACGTACTTTCCGGAAACTGGAATACACTGACGAAGAATATGCGCAAGAAATAGAAAAGATACGTGCCCGCTTCATTCCTTTTCTAAATATCTGCAAGGAAAACCACACCGCCATCCGCATCGGGGTAAACCACGGTTCTCTGTCAGACCGCATCATGTCTCATTATGGTGACACCCCTGAAGGTATGGTGGAATCGTGCATGGAATTTCTGCGTATCTGTGTTGCGGAACATTTCAACGATGTGGTTATTTCCATCAAAGCATCCAATACCGTAGTAATGGTCAGGACGGTCCGTCTGCTGGTAAAGGAAATGGAAAAGGAAGGCATGGCTTTCCCGCTTCATTTGGGGGTTACCGAAGCAGGGGACGGCGAGGACGGAAGAATAAAATCCGCATTAGGAATAGGCGCACTCCTTGCAGATGGCTTGGGAGATACCATTCGTGTTTCATTGAGCGAGGCTCCTGAAAACGAAATTCCGGTAGCCCGCAAACTGGTTGATTATATACTAACTCGGGAAGGACATCCTTTTATTCCTGGAAAAGAAGCTCCGCAGTTCAACTACCTATCTCCGGGGCGCCGGAAGACTAAGGCTGTCCGAAACATTGGAGGAGATAATCTTCCCGTAGTAATAGCCGAACGTCTGAAAGGGTCTTTCGAAACTAATCCTCAGTTCAAACCTGACTATATTTATTGCGGTGGAAGTGTGCCCCAATCACGAGATAACAATATAGCCTATCTAGTAGATGCCAATGCATGGAATCCAGAAGAAAAAAATGTCTATCCGGCATTTAACTACCAGCAGATGATAGAATTACATCACACGGTTTCCGATCTGAAATTCCTGTTTCTGCCCTATATGGCTATGAATGACGAAGTAATCGCAGCCCTTAAACTACATCCCGAAGTGGTAATCATCGCCCAAAGCAATCATCCCAACCGCCTCGGCGAATATCGTGCCATGACACACGAACTGATGAATGAAGGGTTAGAGAATCCGGTCGTATTCTTCCAATACTATCAGGAAACGAAAGCTGAAGACCTGCAAATCAAAGCGGCAGCTGATATGGGTGCACTAATTTTTGACGGACTCTGTGACGGAATCTTCTTGTACAACCAAGGCCCCTTGAGTCATATAGTGGTAGATACCACTGCATTTGGTATCCTGCAAGCCGGCAGAATCCGAACCAGCAAAACGGAATACATTTCATGTCCGGGATGTGGTCGTACCTTATATGATTTGGAGTCTACCATCGCCCGTATCAAAACAGCTACCTCGCACTTGAAAGGTCTGAAGATCGGCATTATGGGCTGTATTGTCAATGGTCCCGGCGAAATGGCGGATGCCGACTATGGCTATGTAGGTGCCGGTCGTGGAAAAATCAGCCTCTATAAAAAGAAAGAATGCATAGAAAAAAACATTCCCGAAGATCAGGCTGTTGAGAAGTTGATCGAGCTCATCAAAGCCAATGGTGACTATACAGAAAAATAAAAACGTCCAAATTATGGATTATCAACAGATTCTAAAAGACATCTATCAAGAAATCCAGCCCTACGCCTCTATTGGCAAACAGGCTGATTACATTCCGGCACTTGCCAAAATCAACCCAGATCAATTCGGAATGTGTATCCATACGATACAAAACAAAACTTTCATGCATGGAGAAGCCACCACCGGCTTCTCCATCCAAAGTATTTCGAAAGTTTTTTCACTTGCCATGTGTTTGAGTCTTGAAGGAGATAATCTATGGAAAAGAGTAGGTAAAGAACCTTCGGGAACAGCTTTCAACTCACTAGTACAACTGGAGGTAGAAAAAGGAATTCCTCGGAATCCCTTTATTAACGCCGGAGCCATTGTAATGACAGATATCCTGCTGAACCATCTGAAACACCCCGAAGAAGAATATCTTCGTTTCGTCCGCTCAATCAGCGGAAATAACCAAATTCATTATAATGAAGAAGTTGCCCTGTCCGAACGTGAAAACGGTTATCTGAATGCGGCAATCACCAACCTGTTGAAATATTATCATAACATCGACAATGACATAGAACGTGTACTTCATTTCTATTTCCTGCAATGCTCCATAGAAATGAGTTGTTATGATTTATCCAAAGCCTTTTTGCCGTTTGCCAACCATAAACAGGCTTTTACATTCGAAGGAATCACGCTGACCGCCTCTCAAGTGAAACGTATCAATGCCATCATGCAAACATGTGGATTCTATGACGAAGCAGGAGAATTTTCTTATTTGGTAGGTCTTCCGGGGAAAAGTGGTGTGGGAGGCGGTATAGCCGCAGTTTACCCACTACGATATTCAGTTGCAGTGTGGAGCCCGAGATTGAATCCAAAAGGAAATTCCGTTATGGGAATCAAGGCGCTGGAACTATTGACAACACAGACACAGGAATCTATTTTCTAGAAAACAAGCATCTCTCCATACTAAATCATCTTCTTTCTTGTTGGAATAATCCAGAATGAAGTTGAATATAACACGCATAATACTTATAGCCTTTCTATAAAAGAGAGAAGTACCTGGAATTTATGTAGAAATTATTGACCATGCTTAATAAATTAACCGTTTTTACCCTCAATGGAACATCTTCTGTTTGCCATAAATAAAAGAAATAACCGACAGCCAAAGTCTTTTGAAGATATCCTGAACAGGCACTTAAAAACCTGCCTCAGCATTTCAAATGTCCAAGACAGGTTCCCTTATATTTTATAGAGATACAGATCAATATCTGTTTCTGCCACCGCCATAGCCATTATCTCCGCGACTACCACCATAGCCACCACCACGACTGTTGTTACCGCCACGATAACCACCACCGCCATTGTTGCCATAGCTACGACGCGGACGTTCTTCTCTAGGACGAGCTACTGACACAGAAAGAGTTTTTCCATCCATATCAACTTCATTAAGAGCTGCAATCGCTTTATCTCCAGCTTCATCATCAGCCATTTCAACAAAACCATATCCCTTAGAACGACCGGTCTCTCTGTCCATTATAATCTTAACAGAAACAACTTCACCATACTCTGCAAATAATTCTCCAAGTTCGGCTTCACTCATATTATAGTTAAGCCCTGCAATAAAAATGTTCATTTTAAAATAAATGTTTTAATAAAAAAATAAGTGCGTTTTGCTATTAGGAATCTTACAGAGAGACAAACGATTCTACCATCATCACTAAAGAATAAGTTGGAAAAGTATTAATGTACTTCTATGAGGATACTTAATGCAGGGGACAAATGTACGCAATTAGACTTGAACTCAAAACTAATTGGAGATTTATTTTTAATAATAAATGTTTTTTCGTTCTCTTTGAAAGAACAGACAAGTTTTAGAACGGAAATAACTGTTTCTCAAATACATATTTATACTTTAAAAGCTATTATACAGAAAGTTATCCTGTACTACATATCAAAAAGATAACCAATCTCCAGCCAGATCAGCATTCTTTATAGCAACAGGCCAGATACTTTCCGTAGAAGGAATTATTATGGAAGAAATTTCAGAAACAGGAACTACAGAAAATTCTTCAGTTTCCAAACAAGCTGCGAGAAACCGCAAAGTAATAAAATACAGAAAGAGAACTTATCTTTTTCATCTTCCCAACCATAATTCCGGATTAAGTTTAGCCGTTTCCTTACGAAGTTGAAAATGCAAGACCGTATTACCCGAACTATCTGTATGGATAGTACCAAGAACGGTACGTGTATTGACTTTGCTGCCTTTAGAAACCGATACGGAAGAAAGGTTGCAATAGACAGAGATGTAATTACCATGACGCACCAGTATATTGTTCAAACCATTATACTGGAAAATAGCCGAAACTTCTCCATTGAAAACGGCACGTGCCTGCGCTCCCGGTTTGCCCTTGATATCAATCCCTTTATTATCCAGTTTCACATTACGCAAACCATCTACGGCATACTGTCCGTAATGGCTGACAATCACGTATGGACCGGTAATGGGAACCGGCAAAATACCCCGGTTACGTTCAAAACTGCCCGACAGCTGGCGGTCCTCATTATTCAGACTGAACTTCTCCACCGGAGCGACCTTCTTTGTAGACTCATTTTTTTCCGTAGATTTAGAACGGGACGCCCCTCCCGTAGTTTCACGCTCCGCTTTCTTAGCTGCTGCCGCCTTTGCGGCAGCCTCAGCAGCGGCTTTCCTACGAGCTTCCTCCTCTGCACGCTTTCTAGCTTTCTCTATTTCAATTTCAATCAAACGGTCAATCTGGGCATTCAATTGCTCAGCCGAACGTTTTTTCTTCCTTATCTCGCTTTGTATACCTTTCTGCTTCTTTTGCAAATTCGCCAAAAGAGTCTGGCGCTCCTTTTCCTGAATCTCCAGTTTGGCCTTTTCGACCTCACCCTGTTTTAAAAGATTCTGTTTGGCATGCTTAGTTTGTTCCACTTCTCTTTTTTTAGCGGCAATTTGCTTCTGCTTACGTTCTATCTCCATTCCTTGAAGGCGCTGGAAGTTTGCATATTCCTGCACATAACGCATACGACGGTAAGTCTGACTCAAATTCTCGGCAGAAAAAATAAACATTAATTTCTCTTGAACAGACTTGTTACGATACATGTATTGCACCGAAGTTTCATACTTCCGCTTCTTGTCTTTCAAATCACGCTGAAGTTTATTCAGTTGTTTCTGTAAAGAAGCGATCTCACTTGTCAATGTATGAACATCACTCTCTATGGTACTGATATATTTTCTTCTCTCCTCAATCTGACCTGTCAGCAAAGCAAGGTTGTCCAACTGGCTTTTCACATCCTTTTTGGTAGATTGCAACAAAGTTTCAGACTCGGCAATCTGCTGGTGAAGTTCCTTCCGTTTGGCTTCAAGCTCCCTTATTTTCCGAGTACTTTGCGCTGAAATAGTACTTAAAAAGCAGCAGGCTATGAGTAGTAAGAAGATACGTTTCATTATTTAATAAGCTGTTTTAGCAAATCTTGCAATTCTATTCTTTCGTATTTTCCGGGCACTTCGGTATGGGCTTCCCAATCCTTATTGGTAGAAAGGCGGGAAAGTTCAAATACAGCCGTAACCGGTTTGGCAGCCCCTTCAAAAGAAACCGTCATAGTTCCCGGAAACTGTTTCTGCTCCAACGGACGAAACTTATCATAACGCCAATTTATCCCGTACCGGGTACCGGACAAGCCGATATGACTTTCTTTCAGCAGCCCATCATTTGTATTGGTACGAAAACGGTAGGCGAAATGTTTGCCGTTCTTAACTTCTATTAATGCATTTTCGTTTTCAGGACGCACAGCAAAGGACGAAATATCACGGACAGTCAGCACCTTTTTTCCCGGAAGAAAAATTTCATTCATAAACAAGGCCTGCAAAGTATGAAAATCCAAATCAGCCTTTGCCAGATTCTTCAATTCATCAAAAGGAACTTGTACATAACGTTTGTTCATGCGATCCATCACTAAAACTCCGTCCGGAGATATTTCAGCACGTGCCACTTCAATACCCAAAAATGGAGCGATAGAAAGCTGGATTACTTCATCACGTTTCATGCGCAACGTACCATTTACTTTAGTCGGTCCTTTACCGTTCAAGTCAACGGCCAATGACATTTTCGCAGTAATTGCATCCCATCCCGGAGAACGGCTAATCAGCTCTTCCATATATTCCGACTCGGATAAATTGCCAATAGATACCCCTTTCTTCATACTCCGGGTAGATGAACATGAAGAAATAAATATAATCAGCAAAGCGCTAAACAAATAAAAACAGACACGTTTCATCATTCTGCAAAGTATTTCTTTTGTACAATTTTCTTTCTCAATAAGTTCAATTCCTTCTCACTACGTTCTTCACTACCTTCTTGAGGAGGCTCCTTGGATAATTTTTCCGCTTGTTGCCAATATTCCAAAGCCTTTTCACGATCTCCATTCATATAGTAAATATCTCCACAATGCTCTACAACAACGGAACTTTTACTTCCATCATTCTGCATAGCCTGGTCAATGTAAATTTTTGCTTCTACATATTTACCTTTCTCAAAAAGTATCCAGGCATAGGTATCCAGATACGTACCATTGGTAGGTTCGGCCTTTACGGTACGGTAACTCATTTCTTCCGCTTTATCCAGGTTTTTACGCTCTACAGACAGGTAATAGGCATAATTATTCAAGGCCCCTATATTGTTTTCCTTATAAACCAAAGCGGAATCGTATGCGGCATATGCCTCCACATTCATCTTCTTTATATGATAAAGATCCCCCATAATGGCATAGAAATCAGAAACGATATCCTTATTGCTTTTATCTGTTACTTGATTCACTCCTTTTTTAAAAACCTCCAATGCCTCGTCTGTTTTCTCTTTCTGATGATAGGCCAATCCCATATAATAATAGAATTCCAATACATCCGGAGTATATTCTAAAGCAGGAGCACACAATTTGATTACTTCATCCATATTCTGCTCACGAATGGCAAAACTCAATAGCTGCAAGCGTGCCGGCGTATTTTCCGGATCAATTTCAAGCACTTGGTGCAAAACAGGGGTTGCCTCTTTATCCATCTTTTTCGTCAGAAGATATTGGGCCGCCAACATAGCAATATCTGCATTCTCTTGTTTTTCCTTCAATATAGAAGTAAACAGGCCTGCTATTTTCGTACTGTCCTTGTTCGTTTGCTCGGAACGCAGAATAAGCTGGCGCATAATGTTCATCTTTGTATCGCTATCCACATTATCATTCAGCAAAATAGTATCCAACTGTACCTGATACAAACTATCCTGCCCTTTTTTCTCGTAATAAGAAGCCATGGAAAGCAACGCCGGCGCATAGCCCGGTTCTTCCTTCAATACTTTCTGATAAGTTTCGTATGCTTCTTCTTCCTTACCGTTGTTCAGATAGACATCTCCCAAAATGGTAAGATAACGCATGTCATATGGATATTCTTTTGCCAAATTCTCAATCTCCGTAAATGCCTGCTGGTCATTGTTCATGGCCAGATACATACGGAATTTTTCCATGCTGATTTGTTCAGACTTCCCATCCAAGGCTTCAAGGCGGTTCAATGTATTAACTACCTGCTGATAGTCCTTGGTACGGGTATAGAGATCAATCAAAGCCATCAACGGTTCCAGACGTGAGGGGAACTGGCTCGCCATATCCTCATAAACATAAATGGCTTTCGGGTAATTTCCCTTACCTTGATAATAGGCTGCCAAAGTTTGCTTATACCAAAAACTCTTAGGATCGGCATCCACTGCCTTCTTCAAAGCTTCCTCCCCTTTTTCCGGCTGATTGAGAAACATATGGAAGCGGGAAATTTCGAACAAAGTAGCGGCTCCTTGCGGATAAATGTCCAAACAGTGACTATACATTTCGAAAGCCGCATCCAAGTCACCTTTTTCCTTCATCCGAAGCGCTTCCAAAAAGAAATAGTCGTATTTACGGCGCTGCTCCGGAGTAAGCGGATCCTTTTCCTCCACAACAGCTTTATTTCCGGACAAGCCGGAAGCTCTCTTCACCGTACCGCATGAAACAAGCATGCCTATCAGACATACACATAGCATGGGCACATATTTCAATCTTCTATTCATTGTTTCCTTTTACTTTTTTCCGGTATGTCCAAAGCCACCTGCACCACGTTCCGTTTCGTCCAGCACCTCCACTTCCTGCCATTCGGCATGTTCGTGACGGGCTACAACCATTTGCGCAATGCGCTCCCCATCTTCTATCATAAAATCCTCAGATGACAAATTGACCAGGATAATACAAATTTCACCACGATAATCGGCATCAATTGTGCCCGGAGAATTCAGGACTCCGATGCCTTTCTTAATAGCCAGCCCGCTACGTGGACGGATTTGCGCTTCAAAACCTTCAGGCAATGCGATATAAAGTCCCGTAGGAACCAAACAACGTTGCAAGGGTTTCAGCACAATCGGTTCGTCAAGATTAGCACGGATATCCATCCCTGCCGATTGCCCGGTAGCATACTCGGGTAAAGCATGTTTTGATTTATTGATTACCTGTATTTTCATAATTTTAATAATTTATCAATATGCTTATATGGCAATGTGCTAATAATTTGCAGACAACAAACACAGTCCAGACATGATACAGCCCATTGGCATATTGACGAATCAACACATTGCCACATGATTAATAAGGTGCGAATTTACACATTTAGATGGATTTATCTAAGCGTTTACAGTTTTTTAAACGGAAGTTTCTTACTTTTGCAAACAGATAAAGCCTGAATTATGAACTGGAAACAATTAATATCAAATAAACGCTTCGGCATGGAAGAACTACACGAGGCCCGTAAAGATGACCGTACCGAATTCCAACGCGATTATGACCGTCTCATCTTCTCAGCACCTTTCCGTCGTTTGCAAAACAAAACTCAAGTATTTCCTTTACCGGGTAGCGTATTTGTACACAACCGGTTGACTCACAGCCTTGAGGTCTCTTGTGTGGGGCGTTCTTTAGGAAACGATGTCGCCAGCCAGCTTCTGAAGAAGCACCCAGCCTTGGCCGACTCCCATATATCGGAAATAGGTTCCATCGTTTCAGCCGCATGTCTGGCACACGATCTGGGAAATCCTCCTTTCGGTCATTCGGGAGAAAAAGCCATTTCAACTTACTTCTCGGAAGGACAAGGAATGGCATTGAAAAAAGAACTTTCACCGATGGAATGGGATGATTTAACCCACTTCGAAGGAAATGCCAATGCATTCCGCATCCTCACCCACCAGTTTGAAGGAAGACGGAAAGGAGGGTTCGTGATGACCTACTCCACACTGGCATCCATCGTAAAATACCCTTTTTCCTCACAATTGGCAGGAAAGAAATCAAAATTCGGCTTCTTCTTAAGCGAAGAGGCTGATTATCAGAAAATAGCCGGAGAATTAGGGATTATCCGGCTCAGCAAACCGGATGAGCCTTTACGCTACGCACGCCATCCGTTGGTCTACCTGGTAGAAGCCGCAGATGATATTTGTTATCAGATGATGGACATAGAAGACGCACATAAATTAAAACTGCTGACACATGATGAAACCAAAGGACTGTATATGCAGTTCTTTGATGAGAAAAGAAGAAAACGCATTGAAGAAGTTTGCCGGATTGTAACAGACGTCAATGAACAGATAGCTTATTTACGTTCTTCGGTCATAGGCGCACTGATAAAGGAATGCACACGAGTATTTACTGAAAATGAAGAAAAGATATTGACCGGGGAATTTGAAGGCACCCTGATAATGCACATTTGCAGTCCATTGAAAGAGGCCTATGACAATTGTTCTGCAATTGCCTTTCAAAGAATATATCGTTCCAGCGATGTGCTGGACATAGAATTGGCAGGATTCAGGGTTATCAGTACCTTGATTGACCTGATGATTAATGCAGTGCGCTCTCCGGAAAAAGCGTATTCACAACTACTTATCAACCGCATATCCGGACAGTACAATGTCAACGCACCTACTTTATATGGAAAAATTCAAGCCGTGCTGGATTACATATCGGGCATGACAGACGTATATGCGCTCGACCTCTACCGGAAAATCAAAGGCAACAGTCTGCCGGCAGTATAATAAAAACATTGTCAGATGCGAGCAAGATGAATCCTGTAAATTTTATCTGCACCTGACAATGTTTCCCCAAATACTACTATTAGTCCGATTATTTGGTCAGTATGGGATGAGCGCCTGAAGTTATTTTCATAGCTTCAGGATGTTGCTTTACAAACGATTCGATATGACGTACCCGTTTGTCTTCCAGAATTTCATTGACTGCAATCAGAATTCCGGTTTCCTCCACATCTCCGAATCCATAATTAATCGCTGTTCCAAACATACGCATTGTAGGAGACAGACTCATATATGCATTGACCAAAGGAGGAATATTATACCCCAGCTTACGCACTTCCGTATTCAAGATCTTGTAATCTTCTTTAAAGGAATCATAACAGAAAAGATTTTCCAACATTTTCTTATCTGTTTCTATTTCCAGCGGTTTCATCGGAGTTATCAATTTATCTTTATCACCGAAATGTTTATTCAGGAAGTATAATATCATGTCACGCCCCTGACGATGATAACTAGGATACATAGTCATCTTACCAAAAAAATATTTCACATTAGGCTTAATCACGGTTAATGCGCCCAAACCATCCCACAAATTATCCAAAGCAAACAATCCCTTGGAACCGGCACGGGTTGACTGATATTCCAATGTAACAAATGAGCGTCCCAACTCCACCGTGTAAGGCAAATATTCTTTCAAAAAAACTTCCGAGAAATTAAACATGTGAGCAGTAGCCAGCACAGGCTTCCCATGTTCATCAAATTGCACCTCATCCCCCAAAAGATAACGATAACCTCCCAAAATCTCCTCCGCTTCAGGATTCCATACAACTAATTGCTTATATGGATTTTCCATCACGTCATATTCATCGATATCCATCGCCTTTCCTGTTCCGCCACCTGCAGCACGAAAGGCTATTTCTCTCAACCGGCCAATCTCCTTCATCACATTGGGCGAATCCTGATACGTTATGACGTAAATTTCATTATGACTTTTATTCGTAAACCTCAGGCGTTTATCCTCGGAAAGTTCCGCCTTCAGAATCTCTTTGCTAATCGGTGCAATAATTTCTTCCATATCTTTTTTCTCTCTTTTGTCTATTATAGCTTGTAGACTACATCTTTTACAAACTGCGCCCACTGAGCCGGGGTCTTTGTCTTGTCGAAAGTTTGCCAAGGAATGGGTTTTCCAATGGTCAAGGTAAAGGTTTTATGACGATTTTTCAACATTTCATCTGCCAAGTAAAGCATAGCAATATTAAACTTAATGCCAAGTGCCTTACATATATTTGCCAAATTATAAAAAAAGTCTGAGTTCCGGCCCTCAAAGTGCAAAGGTACCACATCACGATGCGTTTCAATACTTTTAGTGACAAATGTCTTTTTCCATTCCAAATCCTTGATTTCCCCACCCTGTCTACGGGAACATAACCCCGCAGGAAACATAATGATATGATTATCCGAGGCAAACCCTGCCTCTACCATCTTCGGGAAATCCCTGGATTGCGAGCCTGTTTTATTGATAGGAATACATAAAGGAGCCAAACCATGCAAATTCATCAACAAATCATTGACCAAATAGCGTACATTACCATTGTAATGTTTTCCCAATATATACCCCAAAGCAACTCCATCCTGTCCCCCCAGCGGGTGATTGCTGACAAAAGTGCATTTACCGTTTTCAGGCAAGTTTTCCAAACCTTTTATCTCCACTTTTGCATCCAGGAACTCCATACAAGCTTCCAGAAAGTCAACTCCGACTTTATTTTTGGAGTCTTTTAAAAAGACATTCAGTTCATCCTGATGCACGATATGCTTCAGGTACGAAACGACAAAACGGGGAATATATTTATATTTTTTCCCGGCTTTCGTTTTCAATATCTTTTCTATGTCGATTAAAAATATAGAGTCGTCAGTCATTTTGCAAACGTTCTTTTCCATGCAAAAGTAACTTATCTTTTTTTATATTGGCAATTTATGACAGAAAAAACTCTTAATCTCTAAAGAAATTAAGAGTTTTTGTGTATGAAACTATACAAATTCTTTCATTTTTGCGCAAAACAAAAACGAATGTGCAATAGTTTGGTTTCGTTTTTCAACCTCCGAGAAGCTGCCCTTTCCATTATTTTTTATCATAAAATTATTAATTTTAAACCTCCTGTTTACCAAGCTACTAGCTACATTAACAGCCTGTTGAAAACTTCTCGAAATATTTTCTTAAAATATTGTGGGGAATTGTGGGGAATTGTGTAATTTTACACCTTGAACAATATAATAAGGTGTAAACATGCGATTTCTTGGGAATTCTGAAGCAAAGACGGATGCAAAAGGCAGAGTGTTCCTGCCTGCCGTATTCAGGAAGCAGCTACAAGCTGCCTCCCAGGAGTGCCTGATTTTACGCAAAGACACCTACCAAGACTGCCTGGTACTTTACCCTGAAAATGTGTGGAACGAACAAATGAACGAACTACGTTGCAAACTCAATCGCTGGAATTCCAGACACCAAATGATTTTCCGTCAGTTCGTTTCGGATGTAGAAGTTATCACATTGGATGGAAACGGGCGCTTTCTGATTCCAAAACGATATTTGAAATTAGCTAAAATACAGCAAGATGTACGTTTTATCGGATTGGACGACACTATAGAAATCTGGTCTAAAGAAATAGCAGACAAACCCTTCATCACACCGGAGGACTTTGGAAAAGAATTGGAAGAAATTATGGGAACTAATAACAACGTAGAAATAGAATGAGTGAAGCAAAACAGATATATCATGTACCGGTATTATTAAACGAGAGCGTAGACGGAATGAACATCCAACCCGGAGGTATTTATGTAGATGCCACTTTCGGCGGCGGAGGACATTCCAAGGAAATTCTAAGCCGGCTGGGTAGCACCGCGCATCTATATAGTTTTGACCAAGATGAAGATGCCGAGAAGAATATTGTAAGCGACAGCCGCTTCACTTTTGTGCGTAGTAACTTCCGCTACCTTCCCAACTTCCTACGTTATTATGGCGTGGAAGGGGTGGATGCCATTTTGGCCGATCTGGGCGTTTCCTCACATCACTTTGACGACTCCGAACGTGGATTCTCATTCCGCTTCGAGGGCAAATTAGACATGCGGATGAACAAACGCGCAGGTATGACAGCTGCTGATGTAGTGAACACCTATGACGAAGAACGTTTGGCTAATATTTTCTATTTATATGGTGAATTGAAGAACAGCCGCAAACTGGCATCAGCCATCGTTAAAGCACGAGGTGTAAAACAAATTGTCACCATCGGTGATTTCCTCGAAGTCATCAAACCGCTTTTCGGGCGGGAACGTGAAAAGAAAGAGCTCGCAAAGGTGTTCCAAGCTTTACGCATAGAGGTAAATCAGGAAATGGAAGCATTGAAAGAAATGCTTTATGCAGCAACCAAGGCACTGAAACCGGGAGGCAGACTGGTAGTAATCACCTATCACTCTTTAGAAGACCGCATGGTAAAGAATATCATGAAAACCGGAAACATAGAAGGCAAGGCCGAACAAGATTTCTTTGGTAATGTACAGACACCTTTCAAACTAGTCAACAACAAAGTTATTGTTGCCGGCAACGAAGAAGTGACACGCAATCCGCGCTCCCGAAGCGCCAAGTTGAGAATTGCAGAAAAGAGATAACGAGATGGAAGAAGAACTGAAACAAAATACACAACAACCCAAAGACGGACAATCTGCTTCGCCCAAGCATATGTCTATCCGCAGCATATTAGGAGGAGATATCCTTGCGAACGACTTTTTCAAAAGACAGACCCGTTTGCTGATTCTCATCATGATCCTGACTGTACTATACATAGACAACCGTTATAGCAGCCAACAGGAACTCATTGAAATTGACAAGTTGAAAAAAGATTTGATCGATATCAAATACGATGCATTGACACGCTCTTCCGAACTGATGGAAAAGAGCCGCCAGTCACGTATTGAAGAATATATTTCGACGGAAGACAGCCCCTTGCAAACGGCTACCAACCGTCCTTATTTAATAAAGAAAGACTAAGCCCATGATGCCCAACCAAAAAAACATAATGCTCCGCTTCTCCTTCATCATCCTGGTCATGGTGTTGATAGGCATTGCCATTATCTGCAAAGCCGGCGTCATCATGTTTGCCGAGCGTCAATACTGGAAAGACGTAGCCGACCGTTTTGTAAAAGAAAACGTCACCGTACGTCCTACCCGTGGCAACATCATCTCATCCGACGGCCAGCTGATGGCAAGCAGCCTTCCCGAATATAAGATTTACATGGACTTCATGATAAATAAAAGGAAGGGCGAAACCGAAGAAGAGGAAAAGAAACGGCTGAAGCTACAACATATCAAAGACTCAGTTCTTTATGCAAACCTTGACACAATCTGCAAAGGGTTACATGAAATATTCCCTGATAAAAGTGCCGCCTTTTTCAAACAGCACATCAAAAACGGAAGAAAAAAAGAGAGCCGCAGTTGGTTGCTCTACCCCAAACGCATTTCTTATATACAATATAAAGAAGCAAAACGTCTGCCCGTATTTAACCTGAACAAATACAAAGGCGGATTCCATGAACAGGCATTCAATCAACGGAAAAAACCTTTTGGCTCACTGGCAATGCGTACATTGGGAGATATGTATCCAGATATAGAACAAGGTGCAAAGAACGGGCTGGAACTTTCATACGATTCCATATTAAAAGGCAGAAACGGTATCACTCACCGTCAAAAGGTAATGAACAAATACCTGAACATTGTAGATATTCCTCCTGTAGATGGCTGTGATATCATTACGACCATTGATGTAGGTATGCAAGACATCGCAGAAAAAGCATTGGTGGATGAATTGAAAGAAATCAACGCTACTGTAGGCGTTGCCATTCTGATGGAAGTGCAGACGGGAGACATCAAAGCTATCGTCAACATGACCAAATGCAATGACGGCATTTACAGAGAAATACGCAATAACGCCATCTCAGACATGATGGAGCCAGGCTCTACTTTCAAAACCGCATCCATACTGGTAGCGCTGGACGACGGAGTCATCACTCCGGAAACGGTGGTGGAAACCGGTAACGGGGTCTATATGATGCACGGCCGCTATATGAAAGATCATAACTGGCATCGTGGAGGCTACGGCACTATCAACACAACAAAATCATTGATGGTGTCCTCAAACATCGGTGTATCACGGTTGATCGATGATCATTATCATGATAATCCGGAAAAGTTTGTACGCGGACTGCATCGAGTAGGCATTGCCACTCCGTTAGATCTCGATATTCCCGGTGCCGGCAAGCCGAACATCCGCATCCCCAACAAAGACTTGAGCAATTGGTCACGTACTGCACTGGCATGGATGTCTATTGGCTATGAAACCCAAATTCCCCCCATCAATACACTGGCATTTTATAATGCTATAGCCAATAACGGAGTAATGGTCAAGCCCCGTTTTGTGAAATCAATAGTCAAAGACGGGCAGGTAGTGGAAGATATTGCTCCTGAAATACTCAACCCGGCCATCGCTTCCCCCAAGGCTATCAGCGAGATACAAACGATTTTGGAAAAAGTCGTCAGCGAAGGACTGGGAAAGAAAGCAGGATCCAAGCAATTCCATGTATCCGGGAAAACCGGTACTGCACAGGTTTCACAAGGGAAAGCCGGGTACACGAATGGCACACGCCGTTATTTGGTAAGTTTCTGTGGATATTTTCCTTCAGAAGCGCCTAAATACAGTTGCATTGTAGCCATCCAGAAACCTGGACTCCCCGCCTCGGGTGGTCTGATGGCCGGCAGCGTGTTCAGTAAAATTGCTGAACGCGTATTTGCCAAACATCTGGCACAAGATTTGAAAGAGGCAAAAGACTCAACTTCTATCCTTATTCCGGATGTAAAAAACGGGGATATAAGTGCGGCACATTATGTACTGAACCGGATAAATGTAAATTCATCCGGAGTTTCGGAACAATCAACCGAAGGCAAACCGGTATGGGGAAATGTGACTAGTAATCCGGACAATGTATTATTCAACAAAAAAGACATTAACAATAAACTTGTACCAAGTGTTATTGGTATGGGCGCAAAGGATGCTGTCTATCTGCTTGAAAGCATGGGATTGAAAGCCCGCATTACCGGCATCGGTAAAGTGAAGTCACAAAGTATCCCGGCCGGCAACACTTTGCGCAAAGGACAAACCATACAATTACGATTAAATTAACAGTGTAACAGGAAGAATATGAAACTGGAAAAGATTATTAAAGGAATAACAGTCAATGAAATCATAGGTGATGCATCCCAAGAAATTTCGGGAATAAACATGGACTCGCGCCTGATAGAGCCCGGTCATATTTTCGTTGCTGTAAAAGGAACGCAGACTGACGGACACACTTATATCCAAAAAGCAATAGAAAAAGGAGCCCGTACAGTGGTATGTGAGAATCTTCCTGAGACATTGATTGAGAATGTTACCTACATCAAAGTGAACGATACGGAAGACGTTGTCGGGAAACTGGCAACTACGTTTTACGGCGACCCCACCTCGAAATTGGAACTGGTCGGTGTTACAGGCACCAACGGAAAAACGACTATTGCCACCTTATTATATAATATGTTCCGTAAATTCGGATATAAGACAGGACTCATTTCCACTGTATGCAATTATATAGATGAGGAAGTCATTCCAACTGACCATACCACCCCTGACCCTATTACACTAAACAAACTGCTGGGGCGCATGGCAGATGAAGGATGCAAATATGCCTTTATGGAAGTAAGCTCACATTCTGTAGCACAAAAACGGATCGGTGGTTTAAAATTCGTAGGCGGTATATTTACCAACCTTACCCGTGACCATCTGGACTACCATAAAACTGTAGAGAACTATCTGAAAGCCAAAAAAGCATTCTTTGACGGTCTGCCTAAAACAGCCTTTGCCTTAACCAATCTGGATGACAAAAACGGATTGGTCATGACTCAAAATACCAAAGCAAAGGTACACACCTATTCGCTGCGCAGCTTGAGTGATTTTAAAGGAAAAGTGCTGGAAGATGGATTCGAAGGAATGCTGCTTGATATAAATAATGTGGAAGTCAATGTACAGTTCATCGGACGTTTCAATGCTTCCAACCTGCTGGCAGTCTATGGAGCAGCCTGCCTGCTTGGGAAAAAGACAGAAGAGGTATTGCTGGCATTGAGTACTCTTCGCCCCGTTGCCGGGCGTTTTGACTCACTGCGCTCACCCAAGGGATACACCGCCATTGTGGACTATGCCCATACTCCGGATGCCTTGGAAAATGTGCTGAATGCCATTCACGAGGTCCTGAATGGCAAAGGTCATGTAATTACGGTAGTAGGCGCCGGCGGCAACCGCGATAAAGGCAAACGCCCCTTGATGGCACAAGAAGCGGTAAAGCAAAGCGATAAAGTCATTATCACCTCTGACAATCCCCGTTTTGAAGAGCCGCAGGAAATCATCAATGATATGCTGGCAGGGCTGACTAAAGAGGATATGCGTAAAGTGATAAGCATAGCCGACCGTAAAGAAGCGATCCGTACAGCTTGTATGCTGGCCCAAGCTAAAGATGTCATTTTAGTTGCCGGGAAAGGACACGAAAATTATCAGGAAATCAAAGGTATAAAGCACCATTTCGACGATAAAGAAGTATTAAGAGATATTTTTGCTAATGAATAAACCAACCAAAAGATGTTATATTATTTATTTCAATATTTAGAAAAGTTCGATTTTCCCGGAGCCGGTATGTTCGGTTACGTTTCATTCCGTTCATTGATGGCAATCATTTTATCATTGTTGATCTCAGCTATCTTCGGTGAATATTTCATCAACCTGCTCAAACGTAAACAAATAACCGAAACCCAACGTGACGCATCTATAGACCCTTTTAATGTGAAAAAAGTTGGTGTGCCGACGATGGGAGGTATAATTATTATTGTCGCAATTCTCATACCTTGCCTCTTGTTGGGGAAGCTGCATAATATTTACATGATATTAATGTTGATTACCACCATTTGGCTGGGTACGTTAGGCTTTTTGGACGACTATATCAAGGTCTTCCGTAAAGACAAAGAAGGGTTGCACGGCAAATTCAAGATCATCGGCCAAGTAGGTTTGGGACTCATTGTGGGACTCACCTTATATTTAAGTCCGAGCGTGGTTATCCGTGAGAACGTAGAAATACAAAGAGGAGGAGAAATTGTGGAAGTGGTGCACAAGGAACAAGATCAGAAGTCCACCAAAACTACGATTCCTTTCTTCAAGAACAACAATTTGGATTATGCTGATTTCGTAGGTTTTCTGGGAGACAATGCCCAGGCTGTAGGTTGGATTATTTTCGTATTAGTTACCATCTTCGTAGTTACTGCCGTATCTAACGGTGCCAACCTGAATGACGGGATGGACGGGATGGCAGCCGGAAATTCTGCTATCATCGGTCTTACCTTAGGCATATTGGCATACGTATCCAGCCACATCGAATATGCAGGATACCTTAATATCATGTACATTCCCGGCAGTGAAGAACTGGTAATCTTTATCTGCTCCTTCATCGGCGCACTGATCGGTTTCCTTTGGTACAATGCTTTTCCCGCCCAAGTATTTATGGGCGATACCGGCAGCTTGACCATTGGTGGTATCATAGCGGTATTTGCAATCATCATTCATAAAGAGTTGCTTATACCTATTCTCTGTGGAATCTTCTTGGTAGAAAACCTTTCGGTCATTCTACAGGTGAGATATTTCAAAAGCGGAAAAAAGAAAGGACATTTGCAACGCGTATTCAAACGTGCCCCTATCCACGACCATTTCCGCACTACATTAGCACAGTTAGACCCCAATTGCAGTTATCTGTTCATGAAACCCAACAGCGTATTCCATGAGTCAAAAATCACGGTACGCTTCTGGATTGTCACCATCGTACTCGCTGCAATTACGATTATTACATTAAAGATAAGATAAGATAAACGAAGATTATGGCTAAAAGAATTGTCATACTAGGAGCCGGAGAAAGCGGTGCGGGAGCAGCCGTTCTGGCAAAGAAACAAGGTTTCGACACCTTCGTTTCAGACATGTCCACGATTAAGGACATATACAAAAACATGCTGAACGAGCGAGGCATCGAATGGGAAGAAGGCAAACATACCGAATCTCTCATTCTGAATGCGGATGAAGTAATCAAAAGTCCGGGTATTCCGAATGATGCCCCGATGATTCTTAAGTTAAAGTCACAAGGCACCCCTATCATCTCCGAAATAGAATTTGCGGGACGTTATACCAATGCCAAAATGATTTGCATTACAGGAAGTAATGGAAAAACAACAACTACTTCGCTGATTTATCATATCTTCAAGAAAGCAGGTATGAATGTGGGACTAGCCGGAAATATCGGCCAAAGTCTGGCATATCAGGTAGCAGAATGCAACTATGATTATTATGTGATCGAGTTAAGCAGTTTCCAATTGGACAATATGTACAAGTTCCATGCCAACATTGCCGTATTGATGAACATCACGCCGGATCATCTGGACCGTTACGACCACCAGATGCAAAACTATGTGGATGCCAAATTCCGCATTATCCAGAACCAGACCCCGGACGATGCCTTCATCTTCTGGAACGATGACCCCATCATCCAGCGTGAATTACACAAATATGGCATTCATGGCCATTACTACCCTTTTGCCGAAAGGAAAGAGGAAGGAACCGCCGCATACGTGGAACAGGACAAGGTTTATTTTACAGAACCAATCGCTTTCAACATGGAACAGGAGGAACTGGCGCTGACCGGAACCCATAATCTGTTCAACTCCATGGCGGCCGGTATCTCTGCCAACCTGGCGGGTATCCGCAAAGAGTGTATCCGCGAGGCCTTGGGTGATTTCAAGGGAGTGGAACACCGCCTTGAAAAAGTCTGCCGGGTAAGAGGGGTGGATTATATCAATGACTCCAAGGCTACCAATGTGAATTCCTGCTGGTATGCTTTGCAAAGCATGAAAACCAAAACCATCCTGATATTAGGCGGGAAAGACAAAGGCAACGACTATAACGAAATTGCCGACTTGGTAAAAGAAAAATGTACCGGATTGATCTACATGGGATTGCACAATGAGAAATTGCATGATTTCTTTGACAAGTTCGGCCTGCCTGTAGCCGATGTACAAAGCATGAAGGATGCCGTAGACGCTGCTTACCGGATGGCCAAGAAAGGCGAAACCGTATTATTAAGTCCATGCTGCGCTAGCTTCGACCTTTTCAAAAGTTACGAAGACCGTGGCGAGCAGTTCAAGGAATGTGTAAGAAACCTGTAATATAGTATTAAGGTATATAGATAATGGATCTGATAAAAGACTTGTTCAAGGGCGACAAAGTAATCTGGATTATTTTCCTGTTTCTTTGTCTGATCTCTATCGTCGAGGTATTTAGTGCCGCCAGCACGCTTACCTACAAAAGTGGGGATCATTGGGGACCTATCACCCAGCACAGTGTCATCCTGATGGTAGGTGTGTGCATTGTGGTACTGGTACATAACATTCCCTACAAATATTTCCGTGTGTTTCCCGTCTTCCTGCTACCCCTATCGACATTATTGCTGATATTTGTAATGGGTATGGGATTGATTACCGGAGACCGTGTCAATGGTGCAGCCCGTTGGATGACTTTCTTCGGTATCCAGTTCCAGCCTTCCGAACTGGCAAAAATGGCCGTGATTATTGTCACCGCATTTATTCTATCCAAGTTTCAGGAAGAAGACAATGCCAATCCGAAAGCATTTAAATATATCATGTGGATCACCGGAATTGTTTTCATTCTGATTGCTCCCGAAAACGGCTCTACCGCAGCACTGCTTTTCGGAGTAGTCTTTTTAATGATGGTGATCGGCCGGGTACCCTGGAAGCAATTGGCCAAGTTAATGGGAATAGCCGGAGTTATGGTGGCTTTTTTTGTAGGCATAGTGATGATTATGCCCACACACAAACTGAACAAAGTCCCCATGATGCACCGTGTAGAAACCTGGCAGAACCGTATAAAAGGCTTCTTTGAGGACAAAGAAGCCGTTCCCGCCGCCAAATATGATATAGACAAGGACGCCCAGATAGCACACGCCAATATTGCTATCGCCTCCAGCAACATCATAGGAAAGATGCCGGGTAACAGTGTGCAGCGGGATTTCCTGTCACAAGCATTCTCGGACTTCATCTTTGCTATAATCATAGAAGAGCTGGGGTTGCTGGGAGGCGCCTTTGTAGTGATTCTCTACATCTGGCTGTTGATGCGGGCGGGTAAAATAGCCCGAAGAAGTGAAAAAAGTTTTCCTGCCTTTCTGGTGATGGGCATCGCCCTGTTGCTGGTATCTCAGGCGATGCTTAACATGATGGTGGCCGTAGGTCTGTTCCCCGTCACCGGACAACCCCTGCCGCTTATCAGCAAAGGAGGAACCTCTACACTCATCAACTGCGCCTACATCGGTATGATATTAAGTGTCAGCCGCTACGTGGCTGAGAAAGAAGAACAGAAAGCCGCCGAGCAACAAGCGCAGAAAGAAGCCGAACTGGCAGCCAAGACCGAACGGCATCAGGAAATGGTAGCTGCCATGCAGGAAGCCATTACCACACTTCCGTCGGGTGACAATGCCACCACTTCCCTCCCGCCGGAGGAGAACTCGCTGCCCGATGACTTGAAGGCAATGCTGAATGCAGCCGGGAAGCGGGAGCCGGAAGAAGAAATATAATATAAACCATTCATTTTAAAAGTATTATTTATACTTTTGCGAATAATTCGACTAAAAAGGAATTATGGAAGAAAATTTAAGAATCATCATCAGCGGAGGAGGAACCGGGGGACACATTTTCCCCGCAGTCTCTATTGCCAACGCCATCAAGGAACAACATCCCGAAGCGGAAATCCTGTTCGTAGGCGCTGAAGGCAGAATGGAGATGCAACGCGTTCCTGCTGCCGGATACCCTATAAAAGGATTACCTGTTGCCGGATTCGACCGTAAGAACTTATTGAAAAATGTTTCGGTTCTTTTCAAATTGGTCAAAAGCCAGCTATTGGCACGTAAAATCATCAAGGATTTCAAGCCACATGCAGCAGTAGGTGTAGGCGGATATGCCAGCGGTCCTACTTTGAAAATGGCCGGGATGATGGGTATTCCGACACTGATACAAGAGCAGAACTCTTATGCCGGAGTAACCAACAAACTATTGGCAAAGAAAGCCTGCAAAATATGCGTGGCATACGACGGCATGGAACGTTTCTTTGAAAAAGACAAGATTATCCTGACCGGAAACCCTGTCCGCCAAGGACTGCGCAACCATCACATCAGCCGTGAAGAGGCTATCCGTTCCTTCGGGCTGGACCCATCCAAGAAAACAATCCTGATTGTAGGAGGAAGCTTGGGAGCACGCACCATCAACAACTGCGTGATGGAAGGTTTGGACAAGATTAAAGCATCCGGCGCGCAGTTTATCTGGCAAACCGGGAAAATATATATCGGCGAAGCACGCGCCGCAGTAGCCCAGGCCGGTGAGTTACCAATGCTCCACGTAACCGATTTTATCAGCGATATGGCCGCCGCATACAGTGCTGCCGATTTAATAATCAGCCGTGCCGGAGCAGGTTCCATCTCCGAGTTCTGTTTGTTGCAGAAACCCGTCATTCTGGTTCCGTCGCCTAATGTGGCCGAAGATCATCAGACCAAGAACGCACTGGCGCTGGTCAATAAAAACGCAGCACTCTATATCAAGGACGCCGCTGCCAAAGAAGCTCTGCTGGACAAAGCGGTTGAAACCGTGAAACAGCCGGAAACATTGAAAAGTTTAAGTACAAATATTGCTAAATTAGCCTTTACCGACTCAGCCAACGTTATTGCCTGGGAGGTATTCAAACTGGCTGATAAATACAGAAAAGAAAATGGACGTTAACACATTAAAATCTGTTTATTTCATCGGTGCCGGAGGTATCGGCATGAGCGCATTGGTACGCTACTTCCTGTCAAAAGGCAAGAAGGTAGGCGGATATGACCGTACGCCCAGTGAACTGACAGAAAAGCTGATAGAAGAAGGAGCAGCCATCCATTACGAAGAAAGCACGGAACTGATAACGGATGCATTCCGCGACCCGGCAACTACATTGGTTGTCTATACTCCGGCTGTCCCCGATACACATAAAGAGTTTACCTATTTCCGGGAAAACGGTTTCGAGATACATAAACGTTCGCAGGTATTGGGAATGCTTACCCATGCAGGAAAAGGACTTTGTGTAGCCGGCACTCACGGTAAGACCACCACTTCTACCATGACAGCCCATCTGTTACACCAATCCCATGTAGGATGCAACGCCTTTTTGGGAGGCATCTCAAAGAATTACGGCACCAACCTGCTGTTGTCTGACAGCAGTGAATACATGGTTATTGAAGCCGACGAGTTCGACCGTTCTTTCCATTGGCTCTCGCCCTACATATCGGTGATCACCGCAACCGATCCCGACCATCTGGATATCTACGGAACCAAAGAGGCTTATCTGGAAAGCTTCCGCAAATACACCTCACTCATCCAGCCGGGAGGTGCATTGATTATACGTAAAGGCATCGAGCTGCAACCGGCTTTGCAGAATGGTGTGAAACTGTACACCTATTCCCAAGAAGAGGGTGACTTTCATGCAGAGAATATCCGTATTGGGAACGGTGAGATTTTCTTTGATTACGTATCACCCTTGGGAAATATCCCCAATATACAGTTGGGTGTCCCCGTCAGCATCAACATTGAGAACGGGGTAGCCGCCATGGCTTTGGCGCAGATGAGCGGATTGACTGATGAAGAAATAAAGAGAGGTATGGCAAGTTTCCGCGGAGTAGACCGTCGTTTCGATTTCAAGATAAAGAACGACAAGGTGGTTTTCCTGAGCGACTATGCGCACCATCCTTCCGAGATAAAACAAAGCATACTCTCCATGCGTGCCCTCTATCGGGACAAGAAGCTGACGGCTGTTTTCCAGCCGCACCTCTACACACGTACCCGTGATTTCTACAAAGATTTCGCCGACAGCCTTTCCTTGTTGGACGAAGTCATCCTGGTAGATATCTATCCGGCACGCGAGCAACCCATCCCCGGCGTCACCAGCAAACTGATTTACGACCATCTGCGTCCGGGCATCGAGAAGAGCATGTGCAAGAAAGAAGAAATTCTAGACGTACTGAGCAAGAAAGATATAGAAGTATTAATCACCCTAGGTGCGGGCGACATAGATAACTATGTACCCCAAATCTGCGGATTACTGAATAAAAAATGATAAAGAAAATTCTCATACTCCTGTTTCTGTTGCTGATAACCGCCTACCTTATTGTAGCCGTTACCGCTTTCAACACCAAGCCTGCCGACCAGGTTTGCAAGGGTATGGAATTGATTATCAAGGACAGTATAGACCATGGTTTTATCAGCCAGAAAGGGATACTCCGCTTACTGAACGGTAAGAAGCTCTCCCCTGTGGGTAAGAAGATGGGTGACATCAACACCCGCCTGCTGGAAGAAGAACTCAGCCAACATCCCTTGATTGAAAATGTGGAATGTTACCGTACACCGGGATGCAAGATAGGTATCGAAGTGACACAGCGCCTCCCCATCCTCAGAGTGATGGCAAACAACGGAGACAACTATTATATTGACAATAAAGGAAAAATCATGCCGATACCCAACAGTTCGGCACACGTAGCTGTTGTTACAGGATACGTGGATCGTGATTTTGCCGTCAAGGAACTATATACCTTAGGAGTCTTTCTACAGGCCCATCCGCTATGGGATGCCCAGATAGAGCAGATCAACGTGACACAAGCCAAAGAACTGGAACTGGTTCCACGGGTTGGCGAACATATCATATTCTTAGGCAAGCCCGGGAATTATGAGGAAAAGTTCGAGAAACTAAAAACTTTTTATGAGAAAGGACTGAACCAAGTAGGCTGGAACAAGTACAGCCGCATCAGTCTGGAATTTAATAATCAGATTATTTGTACTAAAAAAGAGAAGTAAGATATGGCAGCAACAGATTTTATAGTAGCAATAGAACTGGGATCCTCCAAGATCACAGGTATTGCAGGAAAGAAACATGCGGACGGAAGCATACAAGTGCTGGCCCTCGCCAGCGAAAACTCTTCGGATTTTATCCGTAAGGGAGTGATTTACAATCTGGACAAAACCGCACAAAGCCTTACTTCGATTATCAAGAAACTGGAATCGACATTAAAGGCTTCTATCGGAAAGGTCTATGTAGGTATCGGAGGACAATCTCTACGCACCATCCGTAATACGGAGGTACGTCATCTGGAAGAAGAAACCAAAATTTCACAGGAACTGATTGACTCCATCATGGACAGCAACCGCGAAGTCCCCATCATAGACCAGGAAATACTGGAAGTGGCCCCCCAGGAATATAAAGTAGGCATCAACCTGCTGGCCGATCCTGTAGGAGTTCCCAGCGATCATATAGAAGGGCGTTTCCTTAATATCATCGCCCGCAGCAGCGTGAAGCAGAACATTGACAAATGTTTCAAACAGGCAGGAATCGAAATAGCCGACTACATCATCTCACCGTTGGCTCTGGCCAATGCCGTACTGACCAACAGTGAAAAACGTTCGGGCTGCATGTTCATCGACTTTGGCGCAGATACGACTACCGTATCTGTCTACAAAAACAACATACTCCGCCATTTGGCAGTCATCCCACTGGGAGGGAGCAACATCACCAAAGACATTTGCAGCCAGCAGATTGAAGAGGAAGATGCCGAAGAACTGAAAAAGAAATACGGCAATGCCTATGCCGACAAGTCGGAAGACGGAGATGACAACCCTACCTACTCGCTGGACGGGAAATGCAGTATTGAGTCACACTTACTGGAAGACATCGTAGAAGCGCGTGTCAATGAGATACTGGCCAATGTATGGAACCAGATTGTTCTTTCGGGATATGAAGACAAACTGCTGGCAGGAGCTATCATTACCGGCGGTGCTGCAAATCTAAAGAATATGGAGGAAGCATTCAGCAACCGTACCAAAGTAGAAAAGGTAAGAATGGCCAAAGAAAGCCAGCTAAGCCTGAAAGGTGGCATGATGGAACTGAAAAAAGATGGTACATGCAATACAATCATCGCTTTGCTAGGAGCCGGAAAAGAGAACTGTTACCGCCCGGAACGTCCTATCCAAGTACCTCTCTTCGATGAAAGCGGCGAGAATGTGGAAGACAAAAGGAAAAGAGAGAAAGAAGAAGCAGCCAGAATAGCAGCGGCAGCCAAGAAAGCAGAGGAAGAGGAGAAGCTGCGAAAAGCCACTTGCGAGAGCCTGATAAGAAACGCAAAAGAGCTGAAAGAGGCAGGCAAATACAAAAATGCCTTGTCGCAACTGGCCAAAGCACGCGATCTAGGAGTGGCAGAAGCTTTGAACCAAATACGCGACCTGGAAAAAGAAATCAAGAGTTTGAAAGAAGCCAACAGTCCGATCAAACGGCTGACCGACTTGTTTGGAAGGATTCTGGAAGAATAATAACGAATTACATCACCTTAATATAATATAGAAGATTATGTCTGATGAAACTATAATGCCATTCGATTTCCCGGCAGAAAACCCGACTATCATTAAAGTAATCGGTGTGGGAGGTGGCGGCGGCAATGCCGTAAATCACATGTATAAAGAAGGTATACACGATGTAACATTTGTTGTGTGCAACACAGATAACCAGGCGTTGGCCGAATCCCCCGTTCCCGTGAAGTTGCAACTGGGAAAAGAAGGATTAGGAGCCGGAAACCGCCCGGAGCGTGCACGTGAAGCAGCCGAAGAAAGTATAGAAGACGTAAAAGGAATGTTGAACGACGGCTGTAAAATGGTATTTATCACTGCCGGAATGGGAGGAGGTACCGGAACCGGTGCGGCTCCGATCATTGCCAAGACAGCCAAAGATATGGATATCCTCACCGTAGGTATTGTCACCATTCCGTTCCTTTTTGAAGGAAACCGGAAGATTGACCAGGCGCTGGACGGCGTGGAGAAAATGAGCCAGCATGTAGATGCCCTGCTGGTGATCAACAATGAACGTCTGCGTGATATTTATTCGGACTTCAGCGTGATGAACGCTTTCGGCAAAGCGGATGACACTTTATCCATAGCAGCCAAGAGTATTGCCGAGATTATCACCATCCGCGGTACCATCAACCTGGACTTCAATGACGTGAAAACAGTACTAAAAGATGGTGGAGTAGCCATTATGAGTACGGGATACGGCAAAGGGGAAAGCCGCGTGAGCCAGGCTATCAATGATGCGCTCCATTCCCCGCTGCTGAACAACAACGATATCTTCAACTCAAAGAAGATCCTGTTCAACATCTCTTTCAGCACCAAGAGCGAGTTGATGATGGAAGAGATGAATGAGGTTCATGACTTCATGAGCAAATTCGGCAAAGACGTGGAAACCAAATGGGGGCTCTATATCGACGAGTCGCTGGAAGAACAGGTGAAGTTCACCGTACTTGCCACCGGCTTCGGCATCAAGGATGTACCGGGCATGGACAACATGATGAACAAACGCACCATCGAGGAACAAAAGAAACTGGAAGAACTGGAAGAAGAGGAACAGCGCAAGGATGAACGTCGTGGAGATTACTACGGCAAAGACACCTTCAAGAACAGCAACAAGAAGAAACGCCATAACATTTACATCTTCAGCCTGGAGGATCTGGACAATGATGACATTATCAGTATGGTGGAAACGACCCCTACTTTCCAACGTACCAAAACTGTGTTGGAAAGTATCCAGTCTAAAGCAATAGCCGAAGAAGAGGAAACATTCAATAACGATGCCGAAAACGGCGGAATAACGATCACATTTTAACAACTAAAATAGAAAAGAACCATGGATTTATTTGACGTAATCAGCAACGATATCAAAGAGGCTATGAAAGCCAAGGACAAAGTGAAACTGGAAACTTTGCGTAATGTGAAAAAATTCTTCCTTGAAGCAAAGACAGCACCGGGCGCCAACGACACTTTGACGGATGACGCTGCATTGAAAATCATGCAGAAACTGGTAAAACAAGGGAAAGATTCAGCCGCCATTTACCAAGGTCAGGGCCGCGCCGACTTGGCTGAAGCCGAACTGGCCCAAGTGGCAGTGCTTGAAGCCTATCTGCCCAAACAAATGAGTAACGAAGAACTGGAAGCCGCTTTGAAAGAAATAATTGCAGAAGTGGGTGCCGCCGGTCCTCAGGATATGGGTAAAGTCATGGGTGTCGCCACCAAAAAGTTGGCAGGCAAAGCCGAAGGACGTGCCATCTCGGCTAAAGTGAAAGAATTACTGGGATAATACTCCGGCAATCCATATTCGAGAAACGAAACTTCTGCCCCGATTCATCTTTACGGGCAGAAGTTTCGTTTTTTATAAAATCAGTAAGAAGCAAACGTATGCAGTACCCTATCCAGTTTCCCGTTTATCATTCTCACTTCACCAATACCCTGGAATTCAAAGTATCCTTCAGTGTGTTCAGCCACAATAAAAATCTGATATACAGCGCATAAGGCTGACAGTAGTTCCTTCAGTGCGCTGTCAGCACCTTCAGCCGCCGCAACACCCGCACCGGACCGATGTCCTTGACCATCATGCTAAAGGACAAGAATGAGTCATACAATATCGTGGTCAAAAGATTGCACCTGCTTTCCATCTTAACTTTCAAGACAGGAAGAATACTCATTTGCTTCCTGGACTAATTCATCGTTTCACCTTAGTGATGAAGTTGTTTCACTAGGATGATGAAACTTCATCACTAGAGTGCTAAAGCTTCCTCACTAAAGTGAAACGATAAATAAAAAAAGGCGTGAACATGAACACATCCAGATAGAAAGGATTTCACGAGAACAACTCTTTCAGCACATCCAGCGATTTCAGCACCGGAAAATCCGGCAGATGCAAACGATAGTAATCATTCATAATAACCAGACAGCGGTTACGCTCCAGACGGCTCATAGTAAAAAGATGCATTGTTTCATAATTCATACGCATTAAAAGGTTGATACGTGAAGCCTCCTCCGGTTTCAAAAAAGCGCCATGTAATGGCCGGACAGACACGAAGCAGGCATTCAGCATATCAAAAAAGCATCCTTCCCTATAATCCTCCGTATTAGGATACAGACCGAGGAAACGTGAAAAACGCATCAGAAAAACCAAATGAAAATTGGAGAAACTTCTGTCGCATTCGTCCAGCCACCGGATAGAATGCTCCAAATAAGCAAACAACGGCCCGTTCTCCGCTTCTTCACGCAAAGCACGATACAGAAATTCCGCCAAGAACATGGCAATGGAAGATTTATAAGGATCGTATGGCAACGTGCGGAAAGGATACCACGACTTCGCTTCTTTTATACGATACAAATTGGACATCGGACGATAATCCGCTTCAAACTCTATCATGGAAAGCGGCTGGAACAATACCGTCTTCACCGCCGATTTCCGTGAACGGGGAACAGACACAAGAAAAGAAGCACGGCCATTCTCGCGCGTATAAATATCAACGATATTCGAAGTATCATTGTATTTTAAGGTATGAAGTACAATTCCCACCGTCTTTTGAAGCATACTCTTTCTCTCTTTTATATACTAGGTAATCGTTGTCCGCAATACGTTTTTTGCTTTTCCACACAAATATACGCATCGTTGGAACATACAAAAATAGGGTTTTTAGATGAAAATGCACGTATTTACAAAAAAAATATGCCGAATATTTTGTCAATTCAAAAAGAGTTCCTACCTTTGCAACCGCAAAAGAGAAAAACACTCTCCGAAAGCAAGCCAAGCTAAGGCTCGGCAGAATCAAGGCTCGGCCCGTTCGTCTATCGGTTAGGACGCAAGATTTTCATTCTTGAAAGGGGGGTTCGATTCCCCCACGGGCTACAAATAAAAATAATAAAAGAACAAAATTAAAGATTAGTCGAAATGGCAAATCACAAATCATCATTAAAGAGAATCAGACAGGAAGAGAAGAGAAGACTTCATAACAGATATTATGCAAAAACAATGCGTAACACTGTTAAAAAACTTCGTGCAACTACTGACAAGGCAGAAGCTGTTGCAATGTATCCGGGCGTTCAGAAGATGTTGGACAAGCTTGCTAAGACCAATATCATACACAAGAACAAAGCCGCTAACTTGAAGTCAAAATTGGCTGCTTACATTAGCAAACTCGCTTAAGCAAAGTCTTAAACTAAAAGATAAAATAGGCAGGATTTTTCAATCCGGCCTTTTGTCTTTTTATGTGTTTCATAAAACACAAGCAATACATATTGCAAACGTAACATCGAAAAAATACGCAAGTCCTCGCTCCGCGGAAAACAGCCCTGAAGAATCTGAAGCATTCATGAAGGATTTAGAAGAGAATCATACATGATAAGATGCTGATAAAAAGCCTGTTAAGCGTCAATGAAGGATTTGAAGGAAAAAGAAGCCCCATTAATCTTCAGAAGACTTACCCTCGAAATAAATACATCACTCCCCTACTTTTCCCGGCGTTCACGGACAGACCTCATTCCAAACCTGTCCAATCCCCTCTTTTTTACGTTTTTTAGTCCATAAAAGCTGCCTGTCTCAGCAATTTTTCGTATCTTTGAAAGCTAATATTTAAGATAATTGAATCAAACATGAGTGAAGAAGAAAAGATAAACGGCGAAAACAATTACTCGGCCAGTAACATCCAGGTATTGGAAGGTTTGGAGGCTGTACGTAAACGTCCCGCCATGTATATCGGAGACATCAGCGAAAAGGGATTGCACCACTTGGTTTACGAGGTTGTGGACAACTCTATCGACGAGGCATTGGCCGGCTACTGTGATCATATAGAAGTCACCATCAATGAAGACAACTCCATTACCGTACAGGATAATGGCCGTGGTATCCCGGTAGACTTTCACGAAAAAGAAAAGAAATCTGCATTGGAAGTGGTAATGACCGTGCTGCACGCGGGAGGTAAGTTCGACAAAGGTTCTTACAAGGTTTCAGGCGGTCTGCACGGTGTAGGTGTTTCTTGTGTGAACGCCTTGTCTACTCACATGACCACACAGGTATTCCGCGGTGGCAAGATCTACCAGCAGGAATACAGCTGCGGACATCCTTTGTATTCTGTAAAAGAAGTAGGAACAGCTGATATTACCGGAACAAAACAGACTTTCTGGCCGGATGATACCATCTTCACTGTTACCGAATATAAGTTTGACATTCTACAGGCACGTATGCGTGAATTGGCCTACTTGAACAAAGGTATCACCATTTCACTGACCGACCGCCGGATCAAAGAAGAAGATGGCAGCTTCAAGAAAGAAATATTCCATTCGGACGAAGGAGTGAAAGAGTTTGTACGTTTCCTGAACCGTAACAACGAAGCGCTGATTAATGATGTCATTTATCTGAATACCGAAAAAAACAATACCCCCATTGAATGTGCCATCATGTACAATACAGGCTATCGTGAAAGCCTGCATTCGTATGTAAACAATATCAATACAATAGAAGGCGGCACACACGAGGCCGGTTTCCGCAGCGCATTAACCCGTGTACTGAAGAAATATGCGGAAGATACCAAAGCACTGGAAAAAGCAAAAGTCGAGATTTCGGGAGAGGACTTCCGCGAAGGCTTGATTGCCGTCATTTCAGTGAAAGTAGCCGAGCCGCAGTTCGAAGGACAGACCAAGACCAAGCTGGGCAACAGCGAAGTGAGTGGTGCCGTGAACCAAGCTGTAGGCGAAGCGCTTACATATTATCTGGAAGAACATCCGAAAGAAGCAAAACAGATTGTTGACAAAGTGATCCTGGCTGCAACAGCGCGTATCGCCGCACGCAAGGCACGTGAATCTGTTCAAAGAAAGAGTCCGATGGGCGGTGGCGGACTGCCGGGCAAACTGGCCGACTGCTCGAGCCGTAATCCGGAGGAATGTGAACTATTCCTGGTCGAGGGTGACTCGGCAGGTGGTTCTGCCAAGCAAGGACGTAGCCGTGCCTTCCAGGCAATTCTACCTTTGAGGGGTAAAATCCTGAATGTGGAAAAAGCGATGTGGCACAAGGCTTTTGAAAGCGATGAGGTCAATAATATCATCACCGCCCTGGGTGTCCGTTTCGGTGTGGACGGAAATGATGACAGCAAAAAAGCGAACATCGACAAGCTGCGTTATCACAAAGTGGTGATCATGACCGATGCCGATGTCGATGGTTCTCACATCGACACCCTTATCATGACATTGTTCTACCGCTATATGCCGGAAATTATAGAAAACGGACATTTGTACATTGCCAATCCGCCATTGTATAAATGCAGCAAAGGAAAAATCAGTGAATACTGTTACACCGAAGAAGCACGCCAGGCATTCATTCAAAAATATGGTGACGGACAAGAAAACGGAATCCATACACAGCGATACAAAGGTCTAGGTGAGATGAATCCCGAACAACTGTGGGAAACAACAATGAACCCTGAAACGCGTATTCTGAAACAGGTAACAATTGACAATGCCGCCAACGTAGACTATATCTTCTCCATGCTGATGGGAGACGATGTAGCTCCACGCCGCGAGTTCATAGAGAAAAACGCGACATATGCGAATATAGACGCGTAATTTTTCATTCATTATTTTTTAATCAAAATCCATCCTCACATCTTACAATTTGAGGTAGCCCCGATCCTGCTTTTCTCTGGATCGGGGCTTTTTTATCAATGAAAACCAACCTGACCCCATTTATATTTTTCCTCCTTTAAATGCCCGAAGAAACAGATACTCATACCGACTCTTTTTTTCGATGAAATGGGCAGAAATTGTAATAGTTCACCGCCGGTAACAAACATAACCTCATTCATTTTTCTTATAAATTAATTGGATGAAAGACGATATTCTGCCAGAAAGTCTTAATTTTGGGACATTAAACCATTTAACTCGAATAATAACATGAAACTCACATTTCGAATTGAATACCGTACAGCCTGGGGAGAAGAACTGGGGGTGATACTGGACGGAAACAATAGTGAACCTATCATCCTTCGCACTCCAAACGGGGAACATTGGGAAGGTGAAGCTGAAATGCCGGACCTCCCTGCATGCGTGCCTGTTTCCTACCGCTATGGAGTATATCGTGACGGACAGTGCATCCGCCGTGAAAGCGGAACCATGGCTCATTTGTTTTGCCCCGGAAAAAAGAAAAACTGCCACTACATATTAAATGATTTCTGGAAAGACCTTCCGGCTGAATCTTACTTATACAGTTCCGCCTTCAGGGGTGATTATCAGTCTGAGACAACTATAAAAGTCACAGCAAGCGCCGATGGAAGCATTACTTTCCGGGCCTTATGCCCTTGTCTGCATCATAAGCGTCAAGTGCTGGCTATCAGCGGAGATTGCCCGGCTTTAGGCAATTGGGATATTCAAAAGACGGTCCTGATGGAAGAAATACAACCGAACGAGTGGACCATCACACTGAATGTTTCTACTTTGGAGTTTCCGCTAAGTTATAAGTTCGTAGCCTGCAACGCCGACAGCAAGCAGGTAGAGGAATGGGAGAACCACGACAACCGGATGCTTAATAATCCGGAATTAAAAAAAGGAGAAATTTACCTGACACCGGAAACTGAAGTTCATTTCACTTCATCGGCCCGTAAGGTGGCGGGAACAGCTATCCCTGTATTTTCTCTCCGCAGTGAGAAAAGTTTTGGAGTAGGAGATTTCGGAGATTTGAAGAAACTGATAGACTGGGCGGCAAAGACCCACCAGCAAGCTGTACAAATCCTCCCTATCAACGATACGACCATTACCCATACCTGGATGGATTCTTATCCCTACAACAGCATTTCCATTTATGCATTCCACCCGATGTATATTGACCTGAACCAGCTGGGTAAGATGAAGGATAAGGAAGCGCTGGCTGTTTTTGAAGCCCGCCGGCAAGAATTGAACGCTCTTCCCCAAATAGATTATGAAGCGGTGAACAATGCCAAACGTGCCTATTTGAAAGTGATGTTCCAACAAACCGGAAGGAAAGTGCTAGCTTCGGCCGAATTCAAAAAATTCTTTGAAGAAAATGAACATTGGCTGCTGCCATACGCCGCATTCAGCTATCTAAGAGATCTGTATGGCACTCCGGATTTCAGCCAATGGCCTGAGCATACAGAGTACAAGGCAGAAGAAATAGCAACCTTATGCGCACCGGACAGCTCTTGTTATGAAGAAATCGCCTTTTACTACTACACACAGTACCATTTACATATCCAATTACTTGATGCAGGAAACTATGCCCGCGAAAAAGGTATTATCTTTAAAGGTGATATCCCTATCGGCATCAGCCGCAACAGTGTGGAGGCATGGATTGAGCCGTATTATTTCAACATGAACGGTCAGGCAGGCGCACCGCCCGACGCATTCTCCGTGAACGGACAGAACTGGGGCTTTCCCACCTATAATTGGGAGGTAATGGAACAAGACAACTACCAATGGTGGCAGAAGCGTTTCCGCAAAATGGCAGAGTATTTCACAGCTTACCGCATAGACCATATTCTTGGTTTCTTCCGTATCTGGGAAATCCCATCTCATTCGGTACATGGTTTGCTGGGACAGTTTGTACCGGCATTGCCTATGAGTGTGGACGAAATTCAAAGTTACGGGCTGCCGTTCCAAAAGGACTTCATGACCAAACCGTTCATCAACGAAGAGATGCTAAACAAGATGTTTGGTGACAAAGCTTCCTTTGTAAAAGAAACATTCGTACAACATGCTCACGATGACATTTATGAAATGCGCCCGGAATATGATACCCAACGCAAAGTGGAGGCTTATTTCTCCGATAAGAAAGATGAAGAAAGTATCCATATACGCGAGGGAGTATATGCCTTGATAAGCAATGTATTATTTGTTCCCGACCGCAAGCACCCCTCCATGTACCATCCAAGAATTGCCGTTCAGAATGATTTCATCTTCGGGCGCCTCGACTGGAAGGAGAAAGATGCTTTCAACCGTCTGTATAATCATTATTATTACCAACGCCATAACCAGTTCTGGTATCAGGAAGCGATGAAAAAGCTGCCTATCCTGACACAAGCCACTTCTATGCTGGTGTGCGGAGAGGATTTAGGAATGGTTCCCGACTGTGTGCCTTGGGTAATGGACCAGTTGCAAATACTCAGCCTGGAAATCCAACGTATGCCCAAGAATCCCAAACACGAGTTCGGTCACGTGTGGGAATATCCGTACCGCTCGGTCTGTACTATTTCCACTCATGACATGTCTACTCTGCGGGGATGGTGGGAAGAAGATTATGAACAGACCTGCCGCTACTACAACCATGTAATGGGACACTGGGGAGAAGTTCCGGTTTCAGCTCCGGGATGGGTTTGCGAGGAAATAGTACGCCACCATCTGGAATGTCCGTCATTGCTGTGCATCCTGTCCTTTCAGGACTGGCTGTCAATAGACGAAGAAATCCGCTATCCCGATGTGAACGCGGAACGTATCAACGTACCTGCCAATCCAAGACATTACTGGAGATATCGTATGCATCTCACTTTGGAAGAACTGATAAAGAACAAGAAGTTCAATGAAAAGCTGGTAGAGATGATTGACACCACCGGCAGATTCTAACCATCCACCACAGACAGCCTGGGGCTGTCTGTGGTGACTCCCTACCCCAACGATAATCAATAACACACATACCATGAAAAAAATTCCCGATTTAGGTTTCTGGAAACTATGGAATATTAGTTTCGGATTCTTTGGCGTGCAGATAGCCTACGCTTTGCAAAGCGCGAATATCAGCCGTATCTTTTCCACTTTGGGAGCAGACCCACACAGTTTAAGCTATTTTTGGATATTACCTCCGCTGGCAGGAATCATCGTCCAACCCATCATAGGCGCACTGAGTGACCGCACTTGGACGCGTTTCGGACGGCGTATCCCCTATCTGTTTGCAGGAGCTCTGGTTGCTGTCTGCGTCATGTGCCTGCTCCCTAATGCAGGTAGTTTCGGAATGACAGTCAGTGCAGCTATGGTATTCGGTCTGATATCACTGATGTTCCTTGATACCTCTATCAATATGGCCATGCAGCCCTTCAAGATGATGGTGGGCGATATGGTGAATGAAAAACAAAAAGGACTGGCTTACTCCATTCAGAGCTTTCTCTGTAATGCCGGCAGTCTGGCAGGATATCTTTTCCCGTTTATTTTTGCCGCCATCGGCATCAGTAATATTGCTCCCAAAGGTGTTATTCCCGACTCTGTCATCTATTCTTTCTACATCGGCGCATTGATACTGATTCTATGCGTGATCTATACTTCGGCCAAAGTAAAGGAATTTCCTCCCGAAGAATATGCAGCATATCATGGCATCACCCATGAAAGCAAAAAAGAAAAGACAAATATGTTCAAATTGCTGGTCAAGGCTCCCAAAGCCTTTTGGACAGTAGGACTGGTACAATTTTTCTGCTGGGCAGCCTTCATGTTCATGTGGACTTACACCAATGGAACAGTTGCTTTGAATGTGTTCGACACACCGGTCATAACAACCATGACAAACGGTGTTTCCAGAGTGGTACTGGATACACAATCCGCACAATACCAGACAGCGGGAGATTGGGTCGGGATCTTATTTGCTGTCCAAGCCATCGGTTCCGTTATTTGGGCAACGATCATCCCGATGATTCAGAACCGCAAACTTGCCTACGTACTCAGTCTGGTATTGGGAGGCATTGGATTCATCTCCATTTTCTTTATCCATAATCAATATGCTTTATTTGCATCCTTCATCCTGATAGGTTGCGCATGGGCAGCCATGCTGGCCCTTCCCTTTACCATTCTGACCAATGCATTAACAGGAGGACATATGGGAACCTATCTGGGATTATTCAATGGAACTATTTGTGTTCCACAGATTGTCGCAGCTTCTTTAGGAGGTATCGTACTGAAGATGTTTACCAGTCCGGGTAGTGTCGCTCCGGAAGTAAACATGCTGGTATTGGCTGGAGTGTTCCTGATTATCGGTGCCGGCTGTGTAAGTATTATCAAAGAGAGGTAAAGCGTTTCCCGAAAGTAATATATGCTCATTCCATCACCACCGTTCAATGTTCTGTTTCCCGAAACTGAAATTCACTCCGCGGTGTCAAAACTTTGTTTTTGAAAACATGAACTTATAATCTGAAATTTGAGCATCCTAAAAGACTAAAGAAAGGATCGTATCATTACTCAATACAGAGTTTGATACGACCCTTTTACGCGTTATAATTACTATCTGCAACTTTTCAAAGCTGTCATTTTGGTTTTGACACATTCATCTTCATTCCGTCCAGCATTATTCCAACTTCTCCATGAATTCTGGATGCCGATAGAAAAAATCAGACGCCATATAATAAAGTACAAAGCGGTACTCATTTCTGACACATGAGTTACATTCTGCGCCCAAGTATATAATAAAACGAAGAGATAAATAATTGATTTTTATCTGTTTAGACTACAAAATACAAGATAGGTTTTTATATATCTCTTAGTAAGAGATATATAATTCTCGTGCAAAAATAAGGAAAGTTTTGATAACTAATACACTTTTCATTAAAAAAATACGATCTAAAGCAAAAAAAAGCCTTTTTTCTTATTTAATCTTTCTCTCAACAGGCCACTTCTCACTGATTTAATTATTTGATTTTATGCATATTACATCTATTTTGTCGATCTCTTACTAAGAGATCGACAAAATAAGCAAATAAAAAAACGAAAAAAGAATTGAATGGAATACCTGTTTCTGCGACGTAAAAAGACCCGCTACACTTCGGTGCGCCAAAAGACTTTGCTCTATCGTGCCGCCTCTCGCCGATGGGAGAAGGAGTTTGCGTTGCGGACGGACGTCCGCCGGATAGATGCTCTTATATATAAAGGTATATTATACCTGATGGAAGTGCGTCAAGTATTCCTCGATTCCTCTCTTTCGCTGAAGACACTGAGTGCGATGCTGGAGACAAACCAGACTTATTTAAGTAATGTGGTGAACCGCTATTTCGGCTGCAACCTGAAAGAACTAGTAAACACTTACCGAGTGGAATACGCCAAAGAACTGCTCCGCAGCGAACGATGCCCCATAGAGGAAGTTCCCGTACGCAGCGGCTTCGGTTCGAAAAGCCCTTTCTATGTGGCGTTCGGAAAAGTGACGGGCATGACGCCCCGGCAGTATGTGGCACACGAGAGGAATCCGCTGAAACAGGAGGAAAACAATTAAGTCCTTTTATAATAAATGGTATGTATAACCAATTTTAGTTTTTTAAATTTATAAATTTAAAGTTTTTCTATTATGAACAAAAAGTTTTTAAGTGCAATCCTGTTCGGAGCCTTAATGGTTTCGTCAACAGGAACATTTGTGTCTTGTAAAGACTACGATGATGACATTGACGAGCTGACTTCGCGCGTGGATGGCGTTGAAGGTCAAATCAAAGACCTGGAAGCAAAAATCAATGCTGCCAACTGGATTACTTCTGTAACTCCTGCCACAGGCGGTTTCACTGTTGCTTTCAATGACGGTAGCAGCTACACCATTACCAACGGTAAGGACGGTGAAGCAGGTGCTGCAGGTACAGAATGGACTATCTCGGAAGATGGTTTTTGGGTATGCAACGGTGAGAAGACTACCGTTAAAGCTGTAGGCCAGGACGGCGCACAGGGTGAACCGGGCAAGGATGCTCAACCTGAAGTGAAAAAGGAAAACGGCAAGTGGTATTTGTGGAACGGTACAGAATTTGAAGAATTTGCCGGCGCTACTCCTGCAACAAATGTTCCTTACTACTACGCTGATCCTACTGATCCTAACAACTACGTTATCATGGTTGTTTGTGACAAAGACGGTAAGAATGAAAAATCTGTTCGTCTGCCCTTGAACGAAGGATTGGCTCAGATTACTGTATTGGAAAACAATTTCAATATTGCTTATAGCATTGCTAAAGAAGGAACAGCATGGCCGAAATGGGAAGGTGGTTCTAAAGAAAAACCTGCCAAAGGTGAATATATGGTAGGACAATCTACCAGTTCTATTATAGTTCAGATATCCCCGGTTTCTTACGATTTATCAGGAAAAACCGTTAAGGCTGTAAACTCTAAAGGTGAAGAACTGCCTATCAAATTAGGAAAAGTAGTTCCTTTTAGTGGAGTATTAAGCAGCAGCAGAGCAGCTTCTACAACCGGATTGTATGAAATTCCTGTAGAAGGTATTACTGTTAATGATGAAATAGTTGAATCATACGGCAATAGCAATGCTGTAGCGTCATTGGTTGTTAACGAAAATGTTTACTCTCCATTCAATGGTGATTTTAATTTTAGTTTGGTGGATGCCCAAGATGTTAATATTCCATTCGGTAAATACCAGATTAATGAGCAAGGTGATACTTATCTCACATCATACGTGGATGCTAAGCCAGGTGAATCTGTAACAATTGTCCCTGAAAAAAAATGGGCAGGTCAACTATTCGATTCATACATCACAATGGCTGATAATGCTCAAGCAAAAGCAGACTCTATCCGTTATGGCGTATCATTCGATGGTATGACTATCAATCTTAATGACAAGGCTGCAGGAAATGTTTACTTTACAGTTCATTATATGAATGTTTTCGGTAAGGTTAAATCTGACAATGTAACCTTGAACTTTAATGAAAAAACTCCTGATGCAGAAGAAATTACTTCTATCGTAAGCAAGAAGCATGTTGTAACAGAAGTGACTGAAACTGCTGAACAAGCATTTATCTCTGACTTAAAGCCCTACTTCGATGCCATGGGTGCAGACAAACGTGTCGTTTGGAATGCTGAATATCAAGAAATGGTACTTGAACCCCAAGTAGAATGGGTATATGAAAATGCTGAAACAGGCAAGATAGAAACTGAAAATCTAACCGATCTTGTTAAGAATATCGCTACTGTTGACTCTGAAGGTAAAACAACAACTGAAGCAGCCCAAATAGCAGGTATCAAAGTTAACTTCAACACAAATTACGGTAGTCAATTAGCCAAAATCATTGAAAATGGTGGTGAGTTTACAGCTAAGGTAAATGTTGTTGCAGCTGTTAAAATTGGAACACTCAATTATTTCAGAACAATTGCTGTTATTAACTTGCCGTTCACTATTGAAAAGCCAAGCGATGCAACATTGGCAGCAGCTTATACATTTAACCCGTCATACTATTTGAATAAGATTGTAACAGTTTATGCTAGTGAAATCACTAAAGCCAACATTTTCTCTGCTGGAACTGTAAGTGGATACAAAGCTATTGAAGATGATGCTGACAAGATTGCTGTTAGTGACAACGGTACTATCACATTAACTGAAAAAGGGGAAACTAACAAGGCTTATACGTTAACAGGTGGTAAGGTTACCTATGCAGGCGTACAGTTCCCGATTGCTGACTTCAAAGTTATGTTTGCTGAAAGCAAAAACTATACAACAGTTATGCCTGCTGGTATTTCTATCATCTCTGGTAGTGGTAACATAGTAACTGTGAAATATGGTAAAGCTGCTGATAAGAATGACAAGAACATCTATTACCGTGTAGATAACATTTCTGGAACACAAGATGATATTCAAAATGTAGTTTGCGAAGTCGAAGCTAAATATACCCAATATTTGACAGCAAATATAAACGGTAAAGATATTAAACTTACAGCAAATGCTGGTGATGCAAACAAAGTATCTGTAGCAACCCCAGTCAATGTGAAATTGACTATCACTACTTCAACAAATGAAAAAGTAGAAGACACCATTACTGTAAACCTGACTCCCTATCCGGCACAGTAATCAAAGTCTAAACACACAGAGATAAGGATTTAATATCCTCCTCTCTGTAGAACTACTCCCAAGCAGAGAGAGAATTATTTTGAGTTATTCAACTCTCATTCTCTCTCTGCTTTTTTATTTATGCCAAACAATCAGTACTATGTCCAATAATTTTTATCAGGCATTCAATAGCATCAGCGATTCGATGACAAAAACCGTTCCTAAAGAAATCAAAATGACAAATGAGGTCGTATTTACAGAATCCACTCCATTGATTTCCAAAGATATTTATCGCACCTACCGACATTGCCGCAATATTGAAATAAGCCACCTATGGCAATACTCTATCTCTCCTATTACATTTATAGTATTTTGTCTTTCAGCCTATGGTTATCTACCTGTATAGATATGCTATCAATGTTACTATTTTCTACCAAAACATCTCCGAAGATACGCTGAACACTTATTGGAAGTTTACTAGTTGTGGTGCTATTTTTATCTCTCACATAGGTACTGTACTCTCTGTTTTATGAATTTAATGGTCGAAGATTCAAAGACATGGTTTGAAATTTATGAAGTTGCCATTGCTGTTTATGAAGAAAATGACAAGTACCTGAACAAAATAAAAAATAATAATAACGAGGACAAAATAGGTGCTTTCCAATTTCAACAATTAGAAAGTTTCGAGACCAAGTTAACTGAAAAGATATTCGACTTGCCTATCCTCAATGTCCAAGGCGGGACTTATCCATCTTCTAAAATCAATTGTGTTATTGGACAAGTAATGCTATCCGTTTGGGGAACAATTACATTTTGCCACATTTAGAATAAATACGACCAAACTCCCAAGGTTAGAGCTAATACTTACTGAAGCACGGAATAACAGTGAATACACTTATATTACATTTGCTGGTATTATTGTAATCATATCTCTACAAGTTCATCACTTCCTGTTCAAAAGTTTCCTTGTTTCCTATCGCCTTATTACGCATCTTGCTGCGATAATTATAAATCGTTGCCAAAGAATACCCCAAGAAATGGGCAATCCGATTACTATCAGTCACTCCCAGACGGATCAAAGCAAATATACGCAATTCCGTAGTCAGCAACTCGCCCGATTTGGGATATATTCTTCCTTCCTCTACCAATAACTCATTAAAAGAAGTAATGAAATGAGGAAATAACTCCAGGAAAGACTTATCAAACTCATTATAAAAATCCTTCCGTTCATCTCGTATGAACTGCTCGGATTTAATCGCTTTAAACAAATCGTCTATACGGGAGGCCATTGCCAGTTTCGCCAAAGAACGACGATAAAACTCCAACTTGTCCAGATAAATCACACATCTGTCCAAATAACGGGCAATGTATACTTCCTTGATCTTCCCCGTCTGTGCCAACTCAGCATTTACTTCCTGCATCTGCTGATTAGCCAGACTCAGATTACGGCGCATCACTGATAATTTCTTCATCCATCGGTACAGATAAAAAATAGCAGCAAGCAAAAATAAAGAAAGCAAACTGACACTGATTAAAAGAGTACGGGAAATCTGCCTCTCTTTTTCTTCTTTCAATTTATATGCTTTATCAATAATAGGAAAGAACTGCGTTACCTCAATAAACCGCAAACGGGCATTACAAGCTACCGCATCCTCCATTGAACAATTCAAATACTTATAAGCACGATCCAAATCACCTACCTCATACATCAGTTGAGCCAATTTCTGTAAGGATGCATATTCACGAATAGACGATTTCAAATCTGTAATAGCGGTCAAGGCCAGATAATAAATTTCTTTCTGAATATCTCCCCGCATATCGTAAGCCTCGGATAAAGTATAATAAATATACCCTTTTTGCCGTTCATCCGGCGTTTCTTTCAATAGGTCCGACAATATAACCAAAGCAGAATCCACCCTGCCATTAATAATCTTTTTCTCGGCCCATACAATGCTCCTGTCCACACAAGGATCAGTAGCAATAAGAATAGAATCCCTGTAAGCATCGGTCTTTTTCAAATATTTCACTTTTTCGGCATCATTGGTGGTATAATCGGCCACCCAACCATAATAAGCCCGATAGGTCCGGTAATAATAAGCCAAAGTCTCCCGTTCCAATTCCAACGGGTCTACCCGCTCCAATTGTTCCAAAGCCTCGTTATACATTCCCATCACCCCCATCACCTCGGCACGGTTAATGACAATCTCATTCTTTAACTCCGGATGATTCAACAGAGGCAACAAATTCATTTTTCCATTAATATAATACAATGCGGAATCAGCTTGATAATGCAGATAAGCGTTAAACAAAGAACCGCAAAGTTCATATTTCTCCCTATTATCTTTAGAACGGTGAAGACGTTGCTTTAAATCCACAATCTCTTTTTCCTTCTGTACATGACAAGCGGTCTTATTATCTATGACCCGATCCAACCTTTTCAACACTTCTTCATTGCTGTTTTTATCAGCAAACAAAGGAGTTGTCAAAGTCAACAAAAACAATATAAAGAAATAGGTTACATTCTTCATCTTATATACTTATTATAGATTCACAAATATATAAATATAAGTAATTAGAATAAAGTTTTTCAACGAAAATATTTTCATTGACGTTTATATTTTCAGCAATACAGCAAAGACAAATGCGCCTAATTATCAATAAGTTGAATCTATAAAACATTTATATTTTTATTCTAGTACTCAAATCTCAGCTATTCCACTCCTACATTTGCAACATCCAAATGAAATGAAGATATAAACACTAATTTCTATATATTATGAAAAGAACATTCGCACTTATGGCATTACTCGCGTTATTCGGTTTGCAACACACAGTGTCCGCAGCCATAATTAAAAAAGTAGCCCCAACCTTCTGGTGGGCGGATATGAAGAATCCCGAACTACAGATCCTACTGTATGGCGACAATATTTCCTCCAGTGATGTAAGCATCTCTTCTAAAGACATTCTTCTGAAAGATGTTGTGAAACAAGAAAATCCCAATTACTTAATCTTATATATGGATTTATCGGAAGCTACTCCGCAGACTTTTCATATTACACTGAAACAAGGTAAAAAGCAAACTGTTGTGCCATATGAAATAAAACAGCGTAAGGCAGATGCTTCCAACGTGGAAGGCTTCAACTCGGGTGACGTATTATATCTGATTATGCCAGACCGCTTCGCCAACGGAAATCCCTCGAACGATGTCGTACCGGAAATGTTGGAAGCAAAGGTAGACCGTAACGATCCGTTCGCCCGTCACGGGGGCGACCTCGCAGGTATTGAAAATAATCTGGATTATCTCTCCAACTTGGGAGTTACGGCAATCTGGCTGAACCCCATACAGGAAAATGACATGAAAGAAGGATCCTATCATGGCTATGCCATTACCGATTATTATCAAGTAGACCGCAGATTAGGTAGCAATGAAGAATTCTGCAAGCTGGTAGAACAAGCACACAGCAAAGGAATGAAAGTTGTTATGGACATGATTTTCAACCATTGTGGCAGCGAAAACTATCTTTTCAAAGATATGCCTTCCAAAGACTGGTTCAATTTTAAAGGAAACTACACACAAACTTCTTATAAAACAGCGAGTGTACAGGATATCCACGCTTCTGATTATGAACGCAAGATAGCCGTAGACGGATGGTTTACAGAATCAATGCCCGACTTGAACCAACGCAACCGCCATGTAGCCCGCTATTTGATCCAAAGCAGTATCTGGTGGATAGAATATGCAGGGATTAACGGCATCCGTCAAGACACACATCCTTACGCAGATTTCGACATGATGTCAGAATGGTGTAAAGCCGTGACCGATGAGTACCCTGATTTCAACATAGTAGGTGAAACTTGGTTGAACAGTAATGTGCTGGTTTCTTTCTGGCAGAAAGACAGCAGACTGGCTGCTCCCAGAAACTCCAATCTCCGTACCGTGATGGATTTCCCGCTGATGGAACAAATGAACAAAGCCTTTGACGAAGAAACAACTGACTGGAACGGCGGATTATATCGTCTTTACGATTATCTTACTCAGGATTTGGTATATGCAGATCCGATGAATCTGCTCGTTTTCCTTGATAACCATGATACTTCACGCTTTTATTTAAATGAAGAAGCCACGCAAAATATTGACCGCTACAAACAAGCACTTGTATTCCTGCTGACCACACGTGGCATTCCCCAGATTTATTATGGGACAGAAATTCTGATGGCTGCAGATAAAGCCAATGGCGACGGTCTGTTACGTTGTGATTTCCCCGGAGGTTGGAAAAATGACCCACGCAACTGTTTCAATGAGGCTAACCGTACTCCGCAGCAAAATGAAGCCTTTACTTATATGCAGAAATTACTCCAATGGAGAAAAGGGAATGAAGTCATAGCCAAAGGCAGATTGAAACACTTCGCTCCCAACAAAGGGATTTACGTTTATGAACGAAAATACGGAAACAAATCGATAACGGTTCTCATGAATGGAACAGACAAAACGCAAACCATAAACCTGACTCCATACAAAGAAGTACTTCCAACAACATCAGCCCATGATGTTTTAACGGATCAAAATATCGACTTGAATAAAAACCTAACACTTCCGGGGCGTGAAATGCTAGTTTTAGAATTTTAAAACAACCAGTAAAAGCTTATAATTTAATACCAGTACATATTATGAATTTAAAAAAGAATCTTTCACTTATCGCATTTCTCTGTATCTCATTCATTGCAAATGCACAACAAAAACTGAACTCTCCGGATGGTAATCTGGAGATGACATTTACTCTAGATGGTCAGGGCACTCCCACGTATGAACTGACCTATAAACAAAAGGAAGTTATCAAACCCAGTAAATTGGGGTTGGAATTAAAAAAAGAAGACGCAAACGCCAAAACCGACTTCGAATGGACTGATAAAAAAGACATAGACAAACTGGACATCAAGACAAACCTTTATAACGGTTTCGAGATAAAGGATGTCCGGACATCTACCAACGATGAAACATGGCAGCCGGTATGGGGAGAAGAAAAAGAAATCCGTAACCATTATAATGAATTGGCGGTCACATTGAACCAGCCTGCCAATGACAGATTTATAATCATCCGTTTCCGCCTGTTCAACGACGGTCTGGGTTTCCGCTATGAATTTCCGCAGCAGAAGAACTTGAACTATTTCGTGATCAAAGAAGAACATTCACAATTTGCCATGGCAGGTGACCACACCGCTTACTGGATTCCGGGAGATTATGACACACAGGAATATGACTATACCGTTTCCCGCCTGTCGGAAATCAGAGGATTGTTTTCAAAGGCTTATACGGAGAACTCCTCGCAAACCGCATTCAGCCCCACCGGTGTACAAACTGCCCTGATGATGAAAACAGACGACGGTCTGTACATCAATCTGCACGAAGCAGCTTTGATAGACTATGCCTGCATGCACCTCAACCTGGATGACAAGAACATGATTTTCGAATCATGGCTGACTCCGGACGCACAAGGTGACAAAGGATATATGCAGACTCCCTGCACTTCACCATGGCGTACCGTCATCGTTAGTGATGATGCCCGCAACATTCTTGCCTCACGCATTACGTTAAACCTGAACGAACCTTGCAAAATAGCAGACACTTCCTGGATCAAGCCTGTGAAATACATCGGCGTATGGTGGGATATGATTACGGGAAAAGGCTCATGGGCTTACACGGACGACTTATCCAGTGTAAAACTGGGTGAAACAGATTACAACAAAACAAAACCTAACGGCAAACACTCTGCCAACACTGCCAACGTAAAACGTTACATTGATTTTGCAGCAGAGCATGGATTCGACCAAGTATTGGTAGAAGGCTGGAATGAAGGTTGGGAAGACTGGTTCGGAAAAAGCAAAGATTATGTTTTTGATTTTGTAACTCCCTATCCCGATTTCAATGTGAAAGAACTTCAAAGCTACGCTGCAAGCAAAGGCGTAAAACTGATGATGCATCATGAAACTTCGGCTTCTGTACGTAACTATGAACGCCACATGGACCAGGCATACCAATTCATGGTAGACAACGGATATAATTCTGTAAAAAGTGGCTATGTAGGCAACATTATTCCACGTGGCGAACACCACTATGGACAATGGATGGATAACCACTATCTGTATGCGGTGAAAAAAGCAGCGGACTACAAAATCATGGTAAACGCCCACGAAGCTGTACGCCCTACCGGAATATGCCGCACCTATCCCAACCTGATCGGTAACGAATCGGCACGCGGAACTGAATATGAATCATTTGGCGGTAACAACGTAAACCATACTACCATCTTGCCTTTCACACGATTAATAGGTGGTCCGATGGACTACACTCCGGGTATCTTTGAAACCCGCTGTAACAAAATGAATCCTACCAACAATTCACAGGTACGTTCTACTTTGGCACGCCAACTGGCCCTGTATGTAACAATGTACAGCCCATTACAAATGGCTGCCGACATACCTGAAAACTATGAACGCTTCATGGATGCCTTCCAATTCATAAAAGATGTAGCCATTGACTGGGATGAAACCAAATATCTGGAAGCCGAACCGGGAGACTATATTACCATTGCCCGCAAAGCTAAAGGAACCAACGACTGGTATATCGGCTGTACGGCAGATGAGAACGGTCATTCTTCAAAACTGATATTTGATTTCCTTGATCCGGACAAAAAATACATCGCAACTGTATATGCAGACGCAAAAGATGCCGACTGGAAAGATAATCCGCAGGCATATACCATCCGTAAAGGCATTGTGACCAACAAAAGCAAACTGAACTTACACGCAGCAAGCGGTGGTGGTTATGCAATCAGCATTAAAGAGGTAAAAGATAAATCAGAATTAAAAGGTATTAAGAGATTATAGAAAGTGATCTTTTGACAAACAGTTAACATTAATCCTCATAAAATGTAGCCGAATGAGCCTTGAACAGTTCACATATAGTTATATTTTTAAGATAAGCCAATCAGTATATTATACTATGAATCAATTATATATGATTTGCACTAGCACTAAATCATTTATATTTTTATTCTTATCTCAAAAATCGCTTTATAAGACCGCTACATTTGTAACAAACAAAACAAAAAGTAAGTGAGGATGATGGTTAGCTAAAGCAGCCGCCAATCATTCTAAAAGGTAAAAACATACATTATAACAGAGATTGATTAGAAAATCAGGTTGTTTGGGAAAACAGTTTTCAATAGGTATTTTTTAACTGAGAATATAAACTTGAAATAATTATTTAACTTTAAATTTAAAGACATGAAAAGAAACTTGATGTTCAAGATCCTACTCACACTGATAGTAGGATGCTTCTTGTCCATAGACGCATTTGCCCAGCAAATGACTGTCAAAGGACTTGTAAAGGACACAACAGGCGAACCAATTATCGGTGCCAATGTTGTGGTAAAAGGAACAACCAATGGTACTATCACTGATTTTGACGGTAACTTCCTGTTAAACGCCAATAAAGGTGATATAATTGTTATTTCGTTTATCGGATACCTGACCCAGGAACTTCCGGCTGCTACTTCACTAAATGTGATACTGAAAGATGATACGGAAACTTTGGAAGAAGTAGTCGTTATCGGTTATGGTGTGGCTAAAAAGAATGACCTGACCGGTTCGGTAACAGCCATGAAACCGGATGGAAAGAACAAAGGCTTAGTAATAAACGCACAGGATATGATTTCTGGGAAAATAGCCGGTGTCAATGTAACAAGTAATGATGGTGCCCCAGGCAGTGGCGCCCAGATTCGTATACGTGGCGGTTCTTCACTGAACGCATCTAATGACCCTCTAATTGTTATTGATGGTATGGCTATGGACAATGAGGGAGTAAAAGGCCTCTCTAACAAACTAGCCATGATTAATCCGCAGGATATCGAATCATTCAACGTATTAAAAGACGCTTCAGCCACTGCTATCTACGGTTCACGCGGCTCAAACGGTGTTATCATCATCACTACTAAAAAGGGACGCAAAGGGCAAAAGCCTTCAGTTTCCTATTCAGGTAGTGTCACATTGAGTCAGAAAAAAGGAACAGTTGATGTACTTGACAGCAACCAATACCGTCAACTTATCACCGATTTATACGGAGAAAACAGCGATGCTTATCGTGCCATGGGTACAGCCAACACCGACTGGCAAGATCTTATTTACCGTACCGCTCTCAGTCATGACCACAATATAACCGTATCGGGTGCAGTAAAAGACCTTCCTTATCGTGTATCTGTAGGTTTCACCAATCAAGAAGGTATCTTGAAAAATTCTGATTTCAAACGTGTCACAGCTGCATTGAATCTTAATCCGTCTTTTTTTGACGATCATTTGACTATGAACCTCAATGCGAAAGGAATGTACGCACGTTCTGCATATGCCGACGGTGGAGCCGTAGGTGCTGCTGTAAAGATGGACCCTACCCAAGATCCTTATAATTTCACATCCGAATATCACAAAGCCCAATTCGGCAATGCATTGGATCAGACATTACAAAATTATGGGGGATTTTTCCAATGGTCATCAGCCGCATCATTAGGCGACTCCACATGGCCGTTCATCTATAACAGCACGGCAGAATGTGCCAACCCATTAGCCATGCTTGCTTTTAACACAGAAGTTGCCCACAGCCGCGCCTTTGTGGGAAGTGCCGATATCGACTATAAAGTACATGGTCTTGAAGACCTTCGCCTTCATTTATCTCTAGGTGCCGATGTTTCCAAAGGACGCCAAGCACAGAATAAATCTACTGCTTCCCCTAGTGCCATGTATTATGGTTCTGTTGGAGGTGAAAGTATCCTAAAACGCAACCTTTCATTGAATGCATACGCCCAATATTATAAAGACTTTAATGATAACCACCATTTTGATATTATGGGAGGTTACGAATGGCAACATTTTTGGAAAAGCACAAACAGTGACTACGTAGGTCGTTATCCGATGACGAACGATGACCCCACATTAGCCGGCACAGAGCGTCCTCACACTCCGTATCAATACAAGACCGACAGTTATTTGGTTTCCTTCTTCGGACGTGCCAACTACATACTTATGAACCGTTACTATCTTACAGCTACCGTTCGCGATGATGGAACTTCACGCTTCAAAGACCATTGGGCGTGGTTCCCGTCTGTAGCCTTAGCTTGGAAAGCAAAAGAAGAAAACTTCCTAAAAGACATATCTTGGATATCTGACTTGAAACTTCGCTTAGGCTGGGGCATGACAGGTCAACAGGCAGGAGAAAAAATTAACAATTATAACTGGATTCCCACATACTCAGTAAGCACAGGTACTAACGGTTTTTATCCACTGATAGGTAACGGAACCCTATACCGCCCGGACAACTATACTCCTGATTTAAAATGGGAAACCACTACTACCTATAATATTGGGGTTGATTTTGGTATTATGGATCAACGGCTGACAGCCAGTATTGATGCTTATTACCGTAAAACCGAAGATTTGCTGAACTATGCACCATTAGCGTCCATGGCTGGCTATAGAAATCAAGCATGGCAAAATATCGGTTCGTTGGAAAATAAAGGCATCGAATTTGCCTTAGACTGGAAACCCATTGTAAACAATGACTTAATATGGACTATTAATTATAACCTTACTTATAATAAGAATGAGATTACCGATCTAAGTGGTGTATCCGATAGTGGTGCTCCTGTAGCCAATACCGATATCAAAGTAGGTCAAGGTTCGGGTTTTTATCTGCAATACAATCAAGTAGGGTATCCAGCTAATTCATTCTATGTATACCAACAAGTATATGACCCACAAGGCAACCCGATAGAAAATGCAGTAGTAGACCGGGACGGTGACGGTAAGATTACCGAAAATGACAAATACCTTTATAAAAATGCTGCTCCCGACGTAACTATGGGGCTTTCCTCCCGCCTGGAATACAAAAATTGGGACTTCGGATTCTCACTGCGTGCCAGTCTAGGTAACTATGTTTATGATGGAATCAACGCCGGATGGAGCAACATGAATCCTGGTGAAGTATGGTCCAACTCTTTGAATTACCTGTCTAACCGTCCGGTAGACGCTGTAGCCAGAAATTGGCAAACTTACGAAATTACCGCCAAAGCTTCGGACTACTGGGTGCGTAACGCCTCATTCTTGAAGTGTGACAACATCACTTTAGGATACAGCTTTTCCAATCTCTTCAAGAACGGAAGCTATCGCGGTTTGAATGGACGCGTATATGGAACCGTATCGAATGTTTTCACCATTTCAAACTATGATGGCATCGACCCCGAAATCAATAACGGATTCGATAACAATCTCTATCCGCGTCCTATCTCATTTATTATTGGTCTTAACCTGAATTTCTAATTCGCAAAATTATGCAGTATATGAAAAAATACATAAAGAATATCGTTCCTGCCACATTCATGATGTTGGCTTTGGGGGCAACCTCATGTATCGGAGACTTAGATGTAGATCCTATCGATCCGAACATCGATACCAATGTTGATTTAAACGGATTGTTCAACAAGTGCTACGCCAATATGGCATTAGCCGGAAACGGTGGTGCTAACGGTGACTGTGATATTGACGGTTTGGATGGTGGTACGACAGGCTTTATCCGCCAATTGTTCAATTCCAACGAACTGACCACTGATGAAGCTATCTGCGGCTGGGGAGATGAAGGTGTAGCCAGTTTCTGCTACAATACTTACAATGCTTCCCATCCTATGTTAAACGGGTTCTATGCCCGTCTGACTACCGGCATCACCTATTGTAACCAATATCTGGCTATGGCTGGAGATACAGATGCCACCATGTCTGCCGAAATCCGCTTTGTACGTGCCCTACACTACTTCTTACTGATGGATGGTTGGGGAAACATACCCTTTACATTGGAACCAATGACCAAACCTGAACAAAGATCCAGAGCTCAAATGTATGAATGGCTTGAACAGGAACTGATCGGAATAGAACCGGCCCTTTCCGAAGCAAAAGCAAAAAAATCGACAGATGCCGGTTATGGTCGTGTAGACAAAGCTGCCTGCTGGCTGTTGCTCTCACGCCTGTACTTGAATTCGGAAATTTATACAGGAACGGCCCAATGGCAAAAAGCAAAAGAATATGCCGACAAAGTAATAAAATCCTCCTACCGGCTCAATACTGTGGGAAAAGGCGGATGGACTGCCTATCAAATGTTATTCATGGGTGACAACGGGGAAACTGATGCTGCTTACGAAGCTCTTCTACCCTTACTTCAAGACGGTCTGACAACCACCAGTTGGGGTACTTCCCTGTTCTTGATAGCTGGTTGCTTTGATGGTGAGATGCATGCAAACCCTAATGACCTGACAGCCACCAACGGTGTTTCTGCACAAAACTGGGGCGGTAACCGCGCACGTCCTGACCTCATCCGCAAATTCTTCCCTCAGAATGATGCCCCCGAACTGCCAAGCTACGACATGTATGTAGCAGCCAAAGACGACCGTGCTTTATTCGACGGTGTGGGACGTACCTTAAACAATGAAGATGTATCTACCTTTAAAAGCGGTTATGCTATTGCAAAATTCACCAACTTCAAAACAGACGGTTCAGCCGGACATGATGCCACCTTCGCCGATACCGACTACTTCTTGCTACGTGTTGCAGAAGCCTATCTGACTTTTGCAGAAGCCGATGCTCGCTTGAATGGAGGAAACACTACATCTGAAGGTACACAAGCAGTTAACTCCATCCGAAGTCGTGCACATGCTTCTACCCGTACAAATGCATATAGCCTGGATGATATTTGCGATGAATGGAGCCGAGAATTCTATTTTGAAGGCCGCCGCCGTATGGACTTAATTAGATTCAACCGCTATGGAGGCAACAACAATTACACTTGGCAATGGAAAGGCGGATCTTATGAAGGACGTAGTTTTGATGCACATCTTAATATTTTTGCCATCCCGACCAATGAGTTGACTGCCAACTCCAATTTGACTCAGAACCCGGGATACTGAAAACTTTTTGTTTTATAAATATTAAATGAAAATACAATGAATAAAATACTTAAATCATTTTTGATTATCGGATTGGGACTGGGTATATTCACCGCATGTGATGATGATCGCGACTCCAACCCAACGCTAATCTCACCCACCGAATTTGTCCTAAACACTCCAGCTATCAGCGGTACAGTAATCGATTTGGCCAATTCTTCCTCTATCGAAATATCCTGTTCACAACCCGACTACGGCTTCCCCGCCAACGTTGGATACTATGTGCAAGTGGCATTCGATGAATCCATGACCGATTTTACAGAAATAGGTAATGTCAATGCAGGAACAAAAATCAGTATAGACGCACCTCTTTTAGCTAGTACACTTACAGATATGAAAGTAAACAAAGGTGCAACCGATGTTGATTTTCCGATGGATATAGCGGTCTATATCCGCTTGAGAGCAGTTATGATGACCAGTGATAACAAAGCAATAGAAGGAACCGAAATACTTTCCAATGTAGTGTCATTGAATAAAGTACATTTACTTTTCTCGCTTCCTCCGGTCAATACCCCCGAAAACTTATATATCGTAGGCGGATTTAACGAATGGAACTGGGATTCGGCAACCAAGATGATTCCCGTAAACGGTGCAACTCATGTATTCTGGTCTATGGTATGGATAGACGATGCCGGCATCAAATTCAATCAGAGCAAAGCTTGGGATGGAAATGAAACAGGATTTTCTGGTATAAACAGTATAAACGGCGATTTGGCAGGCAATATCAAAGACAACGGAGACAATATCGCTACTGATACTCCGGGATGGTACTTAATGGTAATCACCTCTTCCGTTTCGGGACGCAACCTCGTCTATGATATACAGTTTAACAAACCTGAAATATGGTTGATGGGACCTGTTGTAGGCAACAGCGACTGGAAAGAGCAGGCTGAAGGCTGGTTATGTACCATTCCCGATACTTTTAACGCTTCTTTTGTCTCACCTGCTTTTGCTGCCAGTGTCCCGGGTGGCGATGGTGACGGTGTGCGTGCATACGTAAAAATTCCTACCTTTGAGTGGTGGAAGAGCGAGTTCATGGTCTTCGACGGCAAAATTGAATATCGTGCCAACGATGGAGACCAAGCACGAGTAGCAGGCAAAGCGGGACAGCAGCTCTACCTGAACTTCGCTACCGGCGAAGGCGAAATCAAATAATAATCTTTTTAATTGAATCAAGATGAAAAATATATCAATCCATTCATTAATCGGTCTGACTGTTCTGTGCATGTCTTCATGCACAGATGATTACACTGATTGGGCAACTCCTCAAGCCAACGAACAAGAAGCTGCAATAACCCTTCCCGATTTCTCGGCATCCAAGGTCGATGACATCAATTTATCCAATCCGGGGAGCAGCATCAAATTGTTCACTCTATCTAATGCCACACTTCCCGAAGGATATACCTTGGGCAATGTACGGGTAGAGCTCTCTACCGAGAAAGGTAAGGCAGGAGAACTGGAATCCAATACAGACGGAATGATTGACAGCCTGACCATTCAGAAGCTGGTAGTGGAAACTTACGGGAAACGTCCTATAGCGCGTCCCTTCATTGCCCAAGTATATGCCAATGCCATAAAAGACGGACAAGCCTTATTGGTAAATGCCGGTTCGTTTGACGTAAATTTCACTCCGGCCGCACCATTTATTGACACCGGTTACTATCTTGTAGGCGACATGTTCACAATAAAGAACGACAAGGATGAAACCTCGGTAAATGGTTGGAGCGCTGACGGCATGGTGGGATTCAGCCATTCGGGAACAGACGTTTATGAAGATTCCAAATTTTCCATCGTATTCACCACAACCGCTGATAATCAATGCTGGAAAATTATTCCGAAGACCAATACCGAGGGAGAATTCTGGGGAGCTGGTGTATTGGGAACCGTAACCGATGGAGATACCGCTACCGAAGGAACACTTACAACAAACAATCCACAAGCCGGCATGATAACTCAAGCCGGCATGTATAGAATGACATTGGATATGATGGAATACACCTACACACTGGAAGAGCTGGGTTTCGCTCCTTACATCTATGAAATAGGTAATAACACCTCATGGTCAGGTACTTGCCCGCTAGCCGGAATAAACTTTGATGGCAAATACAGAGGTTTCGCCTATTTGAACGGAGAATTCAAATACAAGCCGAACCCAGAAAAAGATAACTGGACAGGCGATTGGGAAAAAGTAAGTGGTGATGCTCTGGCAGGTACACTTGATGAAAACGGTGCAGGAAATATCGACGCTCCGGAAGCAGGGTTCTACATGATGGAAGTGGATTTGACTGCCATGACTTACAAGCATACCCTCATCTCAACTCTCGGAGTGATAGGTAGCGCCACCCCATCCGGATGGGATGCCGATACCGACATGACTTACAACGAAGAAGATGGAAGTTGGAATCTGACCACCAACCTAACGGATGGTGAAATCAAAATCCGCGCCAATAATGACTGGGACATCAACTGGGGTGGTTCGATAGCCGAACCGACTTTCAATGCCGGCAACATCGCTGTTACGGCCGGAAACTATACCATCAGGTTCATCCCTCAATGCGACGGCATGAACCTGTTGACCCTAACTAAGAACTAATCAATACAAGTATAGGTACGCTTCTTGTATCCTCCCCGTACCTATACCGACAAAAGGCGGTTTACGGCTTGCGGAATTTCCGTAATACTGTACTCCGCCTTATTCTTTTACCCCTTATAAACAAAGAAACCATGAAACGAATCCATCTCTTTCTAGTAGGTATACTATTCCTGCTTTGCTTGGTACCTCTGTCACAAGCCTGTTCTGACGATTCGCCGGAAATACCGGTTCCTCCGACTCCCGAAAACCCTGATCCTCCTACCGCCACTTGGAAAAATATCACTGCCGCCCCCGACAATTGGGATGGTACCAAGCGTGCCGACATCTCCTATCAATTATTAGTTTACTCCTTTGCAGACAAAGACGGTGACAAATACGGCGACCTCAACGGACTCATTGACAAGCTGGATTACATCAACAGCCTCGGAGTGACAGCCCTCTGGCTCTCCCCCATCCATCCTGCCATGTCCTATCACGGCTATGATGTGACAGACCATACCAAAGTCAATCCCAAACTAGGTACAGAGGCCGACTTCGACCGCCTCATCACCGAAGCCCACAAGCGCAACATAAAAATATACCTGGATTATGTAATGAACCATACGGGCAAAGCCCACCCTTGGTTCAAGGAAGCCACCTCATCTACTGATAATCTTTATCGTAGCTACTATCTCTTCTCCCAATCTCCTCAAACAGAGATAGCAGAAGGAAAAATAGCCATGATACCCAAAGAAGAATATGCCGCCAATGAATGGTTCGCAACCTCCTCCGAAGATACAGAAGTAAAAGGCATCTATACATTCAGCCTCGACTGGAGCAAAGCCTCGCAACCCACCGTCACAGTAACCCGGGCCGAAAAAGCCGATGCGGACAACCCTGACCCCGGCACAAACGGAGCCAAATACCTTTATTTCGGAGAAGGCATATGTAAAAAATTCTATGACAAAGGGAACAACCATTATGAACTGACCACAGACTTCGTGTCCTCTTGGGGATTTCTAATCCGCACTAGTAACGATCCTTCTTGGCCTGCAGGAACTAAATACGGTGCTACTTCTGCTTCCCACAAAGTCACTTTGGGAACTGCATTCACTCTTGATAACAAAACAGCGGCCGATATTCTGTTCGATTCCATGAACTTATGGTATTATCATTCCCAGTTTGCCACCGACTACTTTGCCGACCTCAACTATGGTGCGGTGGAACAAGCCACTTCTTCCCCTGCGTACATAGCCATGGCAAACAGTGCCAAAGGATGGATAGACCGAGGTGTGGACGGACTGCGGCTGGATGCTGTCAAGCACATCTACCACAGTGCTACCAGCAACGAAAATCCCCGTTTCCTGAATATGTTCTACGAAGACATGAACACTTATTACAAGCAAAAAGGACACACAGACAATTTCTACATGGTGGGTGAAGTACTGTCCGAATACAACGAAGTAGCCCCCTATTATGCCGGTCTGCCCGCTTTGTTCGAGTTCTCTTTCTGGTATCGTCTGGAATGGGCTCTCAATAATGCCACCGGATGTTATTTCACCAAAGACATCCTGAACTATAGGCAAGAATATGCCGCCTATCGTCCCGGGTACATCGCAGCAACCAAACTAAGCAACCATGATGAAGATCGTGCAGCCTCCAAGCTAGGTAAATCTACCGCCAAGGAGAAATTAGCAGCCGCTGTCCTGCTCACTACTCCCGGCTCACCTTATATTTATTATGGTGAAGAACTAGGATTATACGGCACCAAAGACAAAGGAGATGAATATGTACGCGGACCTATGTTGTGGGGAGACAGTTATACCACCCACTATACCGACAAAATAGATGCCACAGTAAGCACAAACATCCCCGATGTAACCAAACAGACGGCAGACCATCAGTCAGTATTGAATACCTACTTGATCTTTACCGCATTGCGTAACACCTATCCAGCGCTGGCCCAAGGAACCATGACCCGTCATGCTCTGTTCAACGAATCGGGAGAGGGAGAAAAAAAATACAAAAGTATTGCCGCCTGGTACATGACTAAAGATAGCGAGAAACTATTGGTTATTCATAATTTTGGCAATTCTGAAATAGAGATTCCCTTGACGGACAGGACGGAGAAAGCTATCGCCGTATCCGGAAATGTACAGGAGAAGGAAGACCATGGAAACTTTTATTTAAAACTAGACGGATATGCCTCCGTTGTCTATCTTCTAAAAAACTAATATACGAAAACACATGAAAGAAATATATCATAACCTCAAGAATTATATGCTAACCGCTTTGCTGGTATTATCCTCGTCAGCTTGCGGAAGCCACGGCAACGAACAGTCCGGAACAGATAATTCCGATACACCAGCACCTTCCAAAACCAGTTTTACTCAAGGAGCCGACATCAGTTGGGTGAGTGAAATGGAAAAAAAAGGGTTGAAGTTTTACAATCATGAAGGCATAGAAACCGACTGCTTCCAACTGATGAAAGAGCTGGGCATAAATGCCATCCGCCTGCGCGTATGGGTAAATCCCAAAGACAGATGGAACAGTAAACAAGACGTTGTGAACAAAGCCCGACGAGCCAAAGAACAAGGTCTGGATGTCATGGTAGACTTCCATTACAGCGACTCATGGGCTGATCCCGGACAACAGTTCAAGCCCAAGGCATGGATCGGCAAATCAGTAGCGGAACTAAAGACGGCCATTGCCGCCCATACCATCGACATCTTGCAAGCATTAAAGGCGGAAGACATATCCCCACGATGGGTACAAGTGGGTAACGAAATCCGTCCAGGAATGTTGTGGGATGAGAATGTCGCACTCAGCGGTGCATTCTATGATATCCGAGAATGTGATGTCAAAGGCTTAAACAGTACCAATGAGCGAGTGAAATATCCACAAAACACACAAAATCTGGCCGAGTTTGTCAATACCGGCTACGATGCCGTAAAAAAAATCTTCCCCCAAAGTATCGTTATTGTTCACATAGACAATGCCTGGGACGACTTAACTTGGTGGTTCAAGCAGTTCAAAGAAGCTGGAGGAAAATTGGATATGATTGGCCTGTCACACTATCCACAAACTCATTCCACAAAATTATGGCAAGAAATGAACTTGTTAGCATTAAAACACATCAGCCAACTAGCAAAGACTTTCCAAGTAAAAGTCATGATAACCGAAATAGGGGTAAAACAAAATGATTCCGCTTCCGCCCAAGTCCTTGCCGATTTTATAAACAAAGCCCGAGACATGGAATCTTGCGCTGGTGTATGGTACTGGGAACCGGAATGTTACGAATGGAACGGATATGATATGGGAGCCTTTGACAAAAACGGAAAACCCACAGCCATTATGAATGCATTCCAATCATCTACAAAAAAAAAGTAAAGATAACTCATAATCTTCCTGTTAATAATCGATAACCTAGAAGCCTAATATATGTATATAGGCTTCTAGGACTAACCGTGCAAGAGTTAAAAAGAGTATCCTAAAGAAATCCAAAACGTATTTCTGGCAAGACATTCATGTCCCGCAAACATCCACGCAAAATCCAAATGCACACCTGCATATTCCACTCCTGCCCCGGCCGTAGCATAACTGGCATCTCCTTTATTCTTATCACCATAATGATAACCGCCACGCAACATGAGATGCTCCATCCATGCATATTCCGCCCCGGCACTTACATTTAACGCCTGTACATCATCGGGGGAAAGCCTGTAACCCAGATCAGCGGTCAAAGTCAACCTATGCATTGATGCAAAAGGCAAGTCAGCAGCACCTCCTACTTTGACCATTGCAGGAAGAGCCTCTTTAGAGGTTAGGTATTTTATTTTCGGTCCAAGATTACTCGCATGAATCCCGACCGACCAACCGGCACCTTCCCAATCCTTTATCTCACGCTTATATAATATCCCCAAATCAAAAGCCACAGAACTCGCACCGTTGCTATTTCCTATCTTACCCATATCCGAATACAGATATTTAAAAGTAGCGGAAACCGAAAGATTCTTTATGACCTCGTATGCATAACCTGCCGCCACAGCTATTTCTTTGGGATGTATTCCCGAAGCATCCTCCCCTATTCCATCCATCTCCGGATAGCCGAAATAACGGAAACCTAACAGAATGGCATTGCGCTTATTAATTTTATAAAAACCGCCTAAACTATGAAGAGAGTATCCATACTCATAGTCACGCATCCACGGGGAATAAGTATACGTAACCCCACCTTTGTGCATGGCCTCCGATAAAGTTGCCGCACCATTATGGAAAACGGCATTATTTCCCCTCGAAATCGCCACACCGGCACCTCCCATGGCTGCGCTGCGTGCATCAACCGGTATAGTCAGATAGTTTGCCGCTCCGGTATTGACAGGTCCGGAATCCTCTTGTCCATAAGCTTTAATAAAAGTTATGCCTATTATAAACAGATATAGTCCTATTCGTTTCATGTCCTATTTCATTTTATCAGGATTAGTACTTGATAAATTTCTCTCTGATCTCCATCCCGTTCGCTCGGTACACCAATGTATAATATCCGGCAGAAAGCTTGGTTATGTCCACAGAATGCAAGGAGGCGGCTTCAAGTTCCAAATGAAGACTCAGCACCTTATTGCCAATGCCATTATACAAAGTCAGTTCTCCATTACCAGCCATACTGCTGCTTACACTAAATATCAGAGTATTATCAGTTACCTGATTGGACTTCAATGTAAAAGGATGAAGATTAGAAACATCTATCTTTAAAGCAGCTGTGGCATCCACGCATCCGTGCCCCAACTGGCCGGTATACCTCGGATTATATTCATCCAAATCGTATGCGCTTTGATAGAGGATTTCCTTCAGAGTTTCCGGTGTAAAACCTTTCTTGCCTACCCCATACTTCTCTATCACCAGTGCTGCCACACCGCTGACCAGCGGACACGCCATAGATGTACCGGCCAGATATTCATAATTACCGGCCAGTTTTGTAGTCGTACTCCATATCCGCCCATCTCCGTTCAATGCTCCTCCGGGAGCAGAAATATCCATATATGTACCATAATTGGAATAAGAAGCCTTTCTATAATCGGCCTCAATGGCTGCAACCGCAACTACCTTGTCATAATCAGCCGGCGCCGCTATCCTGGGGTCAGAAGTATTCGCATTGCCTGATGCAAACAATACAATCCCTCCTTTCATTGGACTTCCGTCAAGTTGCTCTCCGTTGTTATCACATCCGGCATATTTTATAAAGTAATCAATGGCTTCCTTATGTACAGGATTAATATATGAAGAGGTATTCCTCCCCGTTCCGACAGCGTATCCCCAACTATTCTGACTGATAACAGCTCCATTATCAGCACCATATTTAATAGCGGCAGCAATAAACGGATCAGAAGCGACTTCTCCTCCAGTGGAAGTCAGACTTTTTAAAATTTGGCAACTCATGAGTTTCACCCCACTGCCGGGAGTTCCGTTCCCTCCTGCAATGCTGCTGATACCTGTTTCATTATTATTTGTCGCACCAATAGTACCCGCCACATGAGTTCCGTGACGATGAGGGACCAAAATTGCATTATCATCTACAAAATTATAACCATGTACATCATCTATATACCCATTGCCATCATCATCTATACCATTCTTTGGTATCTCACCCGGATTCGTCCATAAATTATCCTGCAAATCAGGATGCTCCTGATTAATGCCGCCATCTACAACCGCTACAATAATAGCCGGATTCCCATTGTATTGTTTCCACACATCAACTAAACGGATATCCGCACCTTCCCTCTGCCAGGATTCTGTACCGGGATTATCAAAATACCATTGTTTGGATAAATCCGGATCATTGAACAACCACTCCCCCACTCTGATACCATACATATCCCATACTGTTTCCGGCCTTGCCCTGGAAACTATCTTAGGAACAGGAACAGCCATTTCAATACCATCTAGAAAAGCTACTTCAGCAGCTGCACGAGTCGCTGATGTGTCTTTGGAGAACCAAACATTGTACCATAAATGAAGCCCCTCCTTACGAGTACGTTCTTCAAATTTGCCGGCGTAGGGAAACGTACGTTCCATTCTCTCTATTTTCAAAGAAGAGGCAGCCCGGTCCAACACCTTAATTCCTGTCCTTACCGTGTTGCCAATACTCCTTATCTGCACCTCTTCTGTAGGTTCTTCTTTCAGTTTCACATAAATACAACCCTGAAGTGCATCTTCATCTGATAAATCAAAAATCAGCTGATTCCCTTCCGGTTTATCGGAAACAGAAGGAATTTCTTCTTGATGGCACGAGGCTATCAATATAATCATCAGAAAAAAAAGGACAGTCTTTTTCATTATAATATTCTGTGTTGTTAGTTGAAGTAATTAATTATTTCACAAATATAGCGTATTTCCCCGGTCTTGCAATGAAAAGGGGAAACAACCTCATTGAAATAAAAAGGTAAGCCTTTTTTCTTGTATTTTTGTCCGGCTGCGTTCATTGCTTCACCTTGGTGAAGAAGCGATTTCACTTAGGTAAACAGCCGTTGTCACATGGGTGAAGCAGTTGCTTCACCCATGTGAAATATCAAACGGAACGGAGTGAAGATATGATAAGGAACATCAAAAAACGGGAATAGAGTAAACCAACCCGACAGAAATACGTTGCGTGTCCGGACTCGTGCTTCCCAAAGCCTGCGCACGCCGGGTCAAATGATGCCCTTTATATAAAAGATGGGCAAAGATAAGCAGTTCACTATTACGCATCGGGAAATATTCCACACACGCCTGCGCATTCCATGTAGTACGATAAAGCCCTTTCTCAAAATGCCCGTTTGCTTTATAAATGCCTGCCCTCTCATAAGCGCCTTTCAAATAAAGATTCCAATTGGGATGAACGCGATAGTCAAAGTTTACCACGGTACTAAAGTATTCCGCATTCTGCGCCGTGGACGGAGCTGTTAAAACAGGACCTTGCAAATCACTGATAATGCCTTTGCTATCCAGCCCTTCACGAGAATACATTAAATCAATATAAGCAATAACAGGGCCTTTCTCATAAATATTACCCGCCGTAAAACAACAAAGATTCTTACCTTCCGCCAGCTGCCCATATGAGGCCGCATATCGTAATTGTACCGCGTTATCAAAGAAGAACCCGTTCCAATTGACTGTTGACAGAACAGGAACTTTAGCTTTTTCCACTCCTTGCGGCAAACCGTAAAGATAGGTTTCATCATTTTCTCCACTACGGTTATTTACTACCTGAAGCACCAACTCATTGGTGGATGACAGATTGAATCTTCCCGCCACTCCTGCCTGATAACAACTGATGTTATCATTAAACTCACTATACTCGCGGACTTTGATGGCATTGACATAATATTCATAGCCACCCAAAGCGATATCTTGTTTTCCGGCAGTCAACGTGAATTTATCAGACATTTTCCAATTCACCAAAGCATACTCAATGGAAGAGGACAAATTATCCAACGAGTGGGGATTGCTGTATTTATTAAACGACTGACGGAAATGATAAGAAAATTGTTTACTGAAAGAACCTAATATCTCCAGTTTTACACGATTCAGTTTAAAAGAGGCATCCTCTAAATCTCCTTCAATAAAGTTGGCAACTCCCGAAGTGGAGAATTGCAGGTTCATGTGTGCCGAAAGATTCGGATTGCTATTAGGAAACAAACGTCCCACCAAACTACGGATAGAATCATCCGGACTGATTAACGGCTGTTCTTGCGCCTTCAAAGTCAATACGACGCATAATAAGATACAGCATGACAAGAGTAGTCTTTTCATGGGGTATTTTCGTAGTATTAAATTTCGGTTAATGTAATAAATCAGGGATAATAAAACCGAAGATGCTTAAATCATTCCTCTTTTCTTCAATTCTTCTGCCGCAACCTCCAGCTCTTTATACCATTCTTCACCAAATTTCCGCACCAACGGTTCCTTTAAGAACTTGTATACAGGAAGGTTCTCTTTTTTTCCCAATAACACGGCGGCTTTACATACATCCCAACGATGGTAATTCACCGCTTTATAAGGGCCATAATCACCTATACGGATGGGATAAAGATGACAAGAGATTGGTTTATAGAAATCGGTCTTACCTGCCCGGAAGGCTTTCTCGATGGCACAATAACAATACCCTTTCTCGTCATAACAGGTAAATACACAATCTTTCTGATTGACGATGGAAGTTACCAAATCGCCCTCTTCATCTGTATAAACCACTCCCTGCTTATCAATCACCGCCCGTGCCTCGGGTGAAAGCTCGTCCCAAATAACAGGAAGCACCTCTTCCAGTTTTTCCACTTCATCCAATTCCACCGGTGCACCGGCATCTCCCTCTATGCAGCACTCACCTTTGCAGGCATCGAGATTACAAAGAAATTTCTCACGAAACACATCAAGGGAGATTACAACATCATCTATCTGTATCATCTCTTATTAAATTAAAATGTCATTCCGAACAAAGTGACGAATCCATGCTTCATTACAGATTCCTCACCTTGTTCAGAATGACAAATAAATATACTTTCTACATTATTTTATCAAATCCCGTCCGGTCATGTCGGCAGGCTGGGGCATACCCAAAATGTGCAAGATAGAAGGAGCAACATCTGCCAATACACCATTTTCCACTTTAGCATTCTTGTTCTCTGTTACATATACAAATGGAACAGGGTTCAAAGAGTGAGCCGTATTAGGTGTACCATCTTCATTCAGTGCATGGTCGGCATTACCGTGGTCGGCAATAATGATTACTTCATAATCATTAGCCTTGGCAGCTTCCACTGTATCTTTCACGCACTCGTCAATAGCCTTCACTGCTTTTTCAATAGCGTCATAGATACCTGTATGACCTACCATATCACCATTAGCGTAATTCACGACAATGAAATCGAATTTCTGGGTCTTGATGGCTTCTACCAATTTATCCTTCACTTCATAAGCACTCATCTCAGGCTTCAAGTCGTAAGTAGCCACTTTCGGAGATGGAACCAAGATACGCTCTTCGGCATCATACGGAGTTTCACGACCACCATTGAAGAAGAAAGTCACGTGAGCATACTTTTCCGTTTCTGCAATGTGTAACTGAGTCTTACCGTTAGCAGCCAGATATTCACCCAACGTATTTTGAACATTTTCCTTGTCGAACAGAATATGAACACCCTTGAAAGACGCATCATACGGAGTCATGCAATAAAACTGCAAGCCCGGAATAGTATGCATACCTTGTTCCGGCATATCCTGTTGAGTCAGCACTACAGTCAATTCCTTGGCACGGTCGTTACGGTAGTTGAAGAAGATAACCACATCACCTTCTTTGATGGTACCGTCTACGGTAGAATTATTGATCGGTTTGATGAATTCATCTGTAACACCTTCATCGTATGATTCCTGCATAGCCTGAACCATATCGGTGGCTTGCTTTCCTTTACCTTCAACCAGCAGGTCGTATGCTTCTTTCACACGTTCCCAACGCTTGTCACGATCCATAGCATAGAAGCGACCAACGATAGAAGCGATTTTACCGGCTGATTTTTCACAGTGCGCAGTCAGTTGTTCGATAAAGCCTTTACCACTCTTCGGGTCTGTGTCACGACCATCCATAAAGCAGTGGATAAATGTATTTTCAATGCCATATTCTTTAGAGATATCGCAAAGTTTGAACAAATGATCGAATGAACTGTGTACACCACCGTTTGAAGTCAATCCCATAAAGTGGATGTTCTTGCCATTTTCCTTTGCGTAAGAGAAAGCGGAAACAATCTCGGGATTCTTCATTATGCTGTTGTCGGCACATGCACGGTTAATCTTTACCAAATCCTGATAAACGATACGTCCTGCACCGATATTCAAGTGTCCTACTTCGGAGTTACCCATCTGTCCGTCGGGCAAACCAACGTTCTCACCGCTAGCCTGCAATTCAGAGTGCGGATAGTTTGCCAACAGAGAATCCCAGTAAGGAGTGGGAGTGTTAAAGATTACATCGTCTTTACCTTGATCGCCGATACCCCAACCATCAAGAATCATTAAAAGGGCTTTTTTACTCATAATCTTATTTTGTTTAAAGTTTATCCTTGCTTTTTCCGGGTGCAAAGGTACAAAAAAGCCCTGTCAATGAATAATGTTTCACCTATTTTTTATAGAGGAAGTTCGATGATAAAATGCAGTCCGTCTTTAAATTCCATATCCCGAGTCAATTTTGCATTCATACGCCCGGCAATCATTTCACAAACCAGCAAAACAATATCCGGCGCACCGGCAAGACACGACTCCCTCCCTTTGTTCTGTAATGCGGTTAATATACTTCGGCAAATACTCTAATTATATTATTTGATTAGTACGTACTACACATTCTTCCGGAAATCGATATAGAAGCTTCGATTCTTGTGTTATAAAACATACCTTTTCATCTTGCTGTTTATGAATAAATTGCATTCCTTTGCATCGGGACAGTTCAGCACAGTTTGCATTGTCCGCGTAAAACCTTAAACAGTTCATGAAAGTTACCTTTGGACAGCAGACCACTAAAGTGAAACAACTGGCTGATTTACTCAGTCAGGAGATTTCCATGGGCAAATATAAATCGGACTGCACATTACCGTCCATCAACAAACTGAGCCGTGAGTATCAAGTGTCGCGGGATACGGTGTTCAAAGCATTCATTGATTTAAAAGACCGGGGAATAATAGACTCTACTCCGGGAAAAGGTTACTACGTTACCAACAAGCTTACAAACATTCTGCTTCTGCTGGACGAATATTCTCCCTTTAAATACTCGTTATATAATAGTTTTATCAAAAAACTATCCATCAACTACAAAGTAGATTTATTGTTTCATCAATATAATGAACGACTTTTCAATACCATCTTACGTGAATCAATAGGCAGATACAATAAATACATTGTGATGAACTTCGACAATGAGAAACTATCCCCCCATCTTTACAAAATAGATTCGTCTAAGTTGCTGCTGTTGGATTTCGGGAAGTTCGATAAAAAGGACTATTCATACGTATGTCAGGATTTTGACGATTCCTTTTATCATGCATTGGCCGCATTGAAAGAACATCTGAGAAAATATCAGAAACTAGTACTTTTATTTCCCGAAGACATCAAACACCCCCGTAGCAGTTGTCAGTATTTCAATTGTTTCTGTCAGGATTATCACATTGATTCAGCCATTGTGGAAAATACAGACCGGATACAAGTCCGTAAAGGAGAAGTATACATTGCAATCCGTCAGATAGAGGTAGTCAATATAATCAAGCAAAGCCGGACAACCGGGCTGAAATGCGGAGAAGATTTCGGACTGATAGCCTACAATGACACTCCTGCCTACGAGGTAATAGACCAAGGGATTACGGTACTCAGTATCAACTGGGAAGAGCTGGGGCGGAAAGCCGCAGAATTTGTACTAACCGGACAGGAAATAAGAACTTATCTCCCTACCGAAGTCCATTTAAGAAATTCAATTTAACAACTAAAACCTATGTATATCATGAAAAAGTATCCTAAAATCGGGATTCGTCCCACTATCGACGGCCGCCAGGGTGGTGTCCGCGAAAGCCTTGAAGACAAAACTATGAACCTGGCAAAAGCTGTTGCCGAACTGATTTCATCTAACTTGAAAAACGGTGACGGAAGCCCCGTGGAATGTGTAATAGCAGACAGCACCATCGGTCGTGTAGCCGAAAGCGCCGCTTGTGCCGAGAAATTCGAACGCGAAGGAGTAGGTGCCACCATTACCGTAACCAGTTGCTGGTGCTATGGCTCCGAAACAATGGATATGCACCCGCACTGGCCGAAAGCAGTCTGGGGATTCAACGGCACAGAGCGTCCGGGAGCCGTTTATCTGGCTGCCGTATTAGCCGGGCACGCACAAAAAGGGCTGCCTGCATTCGGTATTTACGGACACGATGTACAAGATTTGGATGACAACACGATTCCGGCCGATGTAGCAGAAAAACTATTGCGTTTCGCCCGTGCCGCCATGGCTGTAGCCAATATGCGCGGAAAAAGCTATCTTTCTTTCGGTAGTGTCTGCATGGGTATCGCCGGCTCTATTGTCGATCCTGACTTTTTCCAGGAATATCTGGGAATACGTAATGAAAGCGTGGACGAAACTGAGATCCTGCGCCGTATGGAAGAAGGAATCTATGACCATGAAGAATATGCCAAGGCAATGGCCTGGACTGAAAAATATTGCAAGCCCAACGAAGGGGAAGACTTTAAGAACCGTCCCGAAAAGCGCAAAACCCGTGAAGAGAAGGATGCCGACTGGGAATTTATTGTAAAAATGACTATCATCATGCGTGACTTGATGGTCGGCAACCCGAAATTGCTTGAAATGGGATTCAAAGAAGAAGCTATCGGCCATAATGCCATCGCAGCCGGCTTCCAGGGGCAACGCCAATGGACTGACTGGAAACCAAACGGTGACTTCAGTGAAGCACTGCTCAACACCACTTTCGACTGGAACGGCATTCGCGAAGCATACGTTCTGGCTACCGAAAATGATGCTTGCAATGGTGTTGCCATGTTATTCGGTCACCTGCTGAGTGGCTGTGGACAGATGTTCTCCGACATCCGTACTTACTGGAGTCCCGAAGCGGTAAAACGTGTCACCGGCAAAGAACTTACCGGAATGGCTAAAAACGGTATCATCCATCTTATCAACTCTGGTGCAACCACTCTGGACGCTACCGGTGAGAGCCATAATGAAGCGGGAGAGCCCTGCATGAAGCCCAACTGGGAAATGACTGAAGCCGATGTCGAAGCTTGTCTGAAAGCTACAACCTGGTATCCGGCAGATCGCGACTATTTCCGTGGAGGCGGTTTCTCTTCCAATTTCTTGTCTAAAGGCGGTATGCCTGTCACCATGATGCGTCTTAATCTGGTAAAAGGCTTAGGCCCAGTATTGCAACTGGCAGAAGGCTGGACAGTAGATATTGATCCGGAAATCCATCAGGTACTGAACATGCGGACAGACCCCACATGGCCTACTACTTGGTTTGTACCCCGCCTATGCGACAAACCTGCATTCCGTGATGTCTATTCGGTAATGAACAACTGGGGAGCCAACCACGGCGCCATCAGCTATGGACACATCGGACAGGATTTAATAACTCTGGCATCTATGCTACGTATTCCTGTTTGTATGCATAATGTAGAAGACGACAAGATTTTCCGCCCGGCATCATGGAATGCCTTCGGTATGGATAAGGAAGGTTCCGACTACAGAGCTTGCTCAACTTACGGACCCATTTATAAATAGTTAATAAATTGAGAATTGAAAATTAAAAACAGAGAAAAGGTTATATGCCTCTCCTTTTTGTTTTCAATTCTCATTTCTTAATTTTTAATTCTCAATCTTTAATTTAAGAAATGAAAGATACAGATCAACCCATCCTGTACAAAGATGGAGTCAGCTACGTGCTACCGTTTATATTAGTCACCTGCTGCTTCGCCCTGTGGGGATTCGCCAATGATATCACCAATCCGATGGTAAAAGCATTCTCTAAAATCTTCCGGATGAGTGTCACCGATGGCGCATTGGTGCAAGTTGCCTTCTATGGCGGATATTTCGCCATGGCTTTTCCGGCAGCTATGTTTATCCGTAAATACTCTTATAAAGCCGGTATCCTGCTGGGATTGGGACTTTATGCCGTAGGAGCCTTATTATTCTTTCCCGCTAAAATGACAGGCAGCTACTATCCGTTCTTATTAGCTTATTTTATTCTGACCTGCGGACTCTCCTTCCTTGAAACCAGTTCCAACCCTTACATCTTGTCCATGGGAACAGAAGCTACCGCTACCCGACGTCTCAATCTGGCACAATCGTTTAACCCTATGGGCTCTTTACTGGGAATGTATGTAGCCATGAACTTTATCCAGGCGAAACTAAATCCGATGGATACGGCAGAACGAGCCCAACTAAACCCGGCAGAATTTGCAATGGTAAGAGATGCGGACCTGTCCGTACTGATCGCTCCTTATCTCACTATCGGAATAGTCATATTAGTTATGCTTCTAGTGATACGTTTTACCCAAATGCCCAAAAATGGTGACCAGTCTCACAGTATCAATTTCGGTCCCACACTGAAGCGTATCTTCTCCATCCATCATTACCGCGAAGGAGTGGTGGCACAATTCTTCTATGTAGGTGCGCAGATTATGTGTTGGACCTTCATCATCCAATACGGCACACGCCTGTTCATGTCACAAGGTATGGAGGAAAAAGCTGCCGAAGTACTATCACAAGAATATAATATCATCGCGATGGTTATTTTCTGTATCAGCCGTTTTATCTGTACCTTCATCTTGCGCTACCTCAATCCAGGTAAATTATTGGCCATACTTGCCATTGCGGGTTGCTGCTTCACCGCCGGAGTCATCTTCTTCCAGGATATCTGGGGTATGTACTGCCTGGTAGCTGTTTCAGCCTGTATGTCATTAATGTTCCCCACGATCTATGGCATAGCGCTTACCGGATTGGGAGATGATGCAAAGTTTGGAGCAGCCGGCCTGATTATGGCTATTTTAGGAGGTTCCGTACTTCCTCCTTTACAAGCAAGTATTATTGATATGAATACCATTTGGAATATGCCAGCCGTAAATGTTTCATTTATCCTGCCATTTATCTGTTTTGTGGTAATCACTATTTATGGACATCGCTCTTATCAACGGGGAAAATATTGATATGCTGAATAAGACCATTGTAAAAAAGTGAAACGAAGAATCTGTTACGACTCATATGAATCAAACAGATTCTTCGCTTTATTTTCAACCAAGTAGAATGAAATGTAAAGAAGTTATCCCATCCTCCTATATATTCTTCAAATTAGAAAGGAATCTCTAATTGGGGATCTGTTCCCAACAAATTAAAAGTCATCCGATGATATGGCGTTGTTCCATGTTCACGGATAGCCGCACGATGCTTTTTAGTAGGATAACCTTTATTACTATTCCAATCATAAAAAGGATATTCTTTATGCAGTTCATTCATATAATCATCACGATAGGTTTTCGCCAGAATAGATGCAGCGGCAATAGAAAGATATTTTCCATCTCCTTTTACCACAGTAGTATGCGGCAAATCCTGATACTTTTTAAAACGATTCCCATCAATCAACAAATGTTGGGGACGAATTTTCAATTGATCCACAGCACGATGCATTGCCAGAAAAGACGCATTAAGGATATTTATCTCGTCTATCTCTTCAGGAGTCACTACACCTACAGCCCATGCCAATGCTTCTCTTTCCACAATCTCTCGCAGCGCATAACGCTGATGCTCCGTCAGTTGCTTGGAATCATTCAGCAATTCATTCTTAAAATCTACAGGTAAAATAACAGCAGCTGCATATACAGATCCTGCCAGACATCCCCTGCCCGCCTCATCACAACCGGCCTCTATCAGATCTTTATTCAAATAAGGTAATAACATAACTCATCTTTATTGTTGCTTGCAAAGATATTCTTTTAAAAGAGAAACAAGAGTGTCTTTTTACAAAGAAAATCACTATTTTTGCAAAAATACGCTTGATTATGAAAAACAACCTACTTGTATATATTCTCCTTTGCCTGCTGAATCTCTCATGGGCTAATGCCCGTAATAAACAACAAGAAGCCGAGGCACTGATTAAAAAGTCGGTTGAAGCCTTATACAATAATCCGAAGCAGGCCAGTTACTATGCTGCCAAGGTTATTGAATTGTTTCCTGAAGAAAGGCAAAATGATCAAAAAGCCGAAGCAATGTTCTATTACAGTCAGGCAGAAAAGCTATTAGGCAATTTTGATGTGAGCATCAAAAATCTATATGACGCATTGGAGTATGCAACTCCTGCCAATAAAGAGCTGAATGGACAAATTTACGCACTGATAGGAGCACTCTATTGTAAACTGACCGACTATAACAAAGCGATCGAAATGAATGAGAAAGCCATCTCAATCTTTAAATCCATCGGAGATTCCATTTCTATCGCACTATGCTACAATGATCGTGGCATCATCCATTATTCCATGAATGAGTTCAACACAGCTGAACAATTCCTCAAACAAGCCCTTATAATAAACCGCAGTCAGAAAAATTTAAGAGGGATATCCGCCAATTTGAATAATCTATGTTTATATGAGGGTGATTTTAATGAAAAGCTAAGTTTAATTAATGAGGCCATTGTCATCAACAAGAACTTGAATTCTCAATGGTCATTAGGGGAAAACTATAACAATATGGGAAAACAATACTTCTATGCAAAACAATATAACAATGCCTTGATGGCTTTACAAAAAGCATACGAGGTCGCTTCTTCCATCAGTGCCAAAGAACTGATTTGTGATAATTACGAATATTTATCTTGGGTATACGATGCCCTTGGAGACCATAAAAACGCTTATAAATGCCTGATACAACTATATACCCTTAGCAAAGAATTGCAAAGTGGAAGTAAATTACGCATCGTAGAACAGGAAATTTCCCATAAACAATATCAAAACCAACAAAGGAAAGCAGAACTAAGAGAGCAAGCTTATGAAATAGAACTGCTGAAACGGAACCTGTTTGTATTAGTAATCATATTCATCTCATTGATAGTACTCAGTATATTTCTATACCAATGGTATAAACGCAAAAAGAATATGCAGTTAATGGTTACCCGCTATAATCTGGAGCAATCGGAACACGAATTGGCAGAACTTAAAGTACGACAGCAAGAACTCGAATTAAAATCTGTACAAAGCGCATTATACAACAGTCGCCAGGAAGCTACCAGTTTTGCTGTATTCCTGCATAGCCGCAATGAAATGCTGGAGAAAATCAGAGAAATGATAAAGCAAGGATATAAGATGGACCAACAGGCATTGATTCCTCATCTGAAGAAAGTCAATGCTTTCATCAGCCAATATCAGAATGGAGATAAGACGAACAGCACCTTGCTGATGAATGTTGAAGAAAAGAACCAGGAGTTCCTTCAACGGCTATCCGAACGGCATCCCAATTTAACACAAGGAGAAAGATATCTAGCTACTTTATTACGGGTAAATCTATCTACCAAAGAAATCTCGATGCTCACAGGAAATGTTCCCAAAACAATCAACATGAATCGATATCGTTTACGTAAATCTCTAAACTTATCTTCGGAGGATGACTTGACAGACTATCTACAAAATATTTAAAGAACCTATATTTTTACAGTTTTTATCAAACAGCATTTTGTAGATATTATCTCTTTATATAGATCACTATATATCAATATATTACATTCATATTTGTAGATTAAAAAAAAGAGTTTTTTTATTCATTGTAGTTCATTTGTAGGGTATAATAATTAGGAATTTGCACATACAACCTATTACTTAGCGATGTGAAAAACAATTATTAACCTTAAAATTTATTCACATGAGTAAAAAGAATTATTTCAAGGAAAGAATCATGCTATTGATTCTACTCTTTGCTTTTATGACTCCCTTCGGTACATTAGCACAGACGATTCAGCTGACTGGTCTGGTTACCGATGCTGCCAACGAACCTATTATTGGCGCCAGTGTAGTAGAGAAAGGTACAACCAACGGGGTCATCACAGACTTTGACGGTAACTTTGCATTAAGCGTATCCCCCAAAGCCACTATTATTATTTCTTATGTGGGCTATGCAACACAAGAAGTCCCTGTAAACGGAAAGACCAACATCCGGGTGACTTTGAAAGAAGATACTGAGATGCTGGATGAAGTTGTAGTAGTGGGCTATGGTACCATGAAGAAAAGTGATATGACCGGTGCTATTTCCTCAGTAGATGTAGACGATTTGGTAAAGCGCACCACAACCAACCCTGCAGAAGCATTGCAAGGTAAGATTGCAGGTGTAAACATTATGAAGGCTGGTGGTAATGCCGGTGCAGGTGTGCAGGTTAAAATCCGTGGTGTCAAAACGTTTGGTGACAACCAACCTCTTTATATCATTGATGGTTTTCCCGGTGATATTGAAAATGTGAATCCGCAAGATATTCAGTCAATGGAAGTACTGAAAGATGGTGCAGCCGCTGCCATCTATGGTTCGGTTGCTGCAAATGGTGTCATTATCGTAACTACCAAAAACGGTAAAAAGGGTGACATGAAAATTGATTTCAGCACTTATGTAAGCTTTACAAGCGTAGCCAAAAAGCTGGAACTGCTAAATGCCGAAGAATACAAAAGTGTTCATAAACAAATGTATCAGAACTACATGAACCAGTATCCAGATGATACAGAGGTTACTATGCCCGCATTTGTAAATAAAAACACAGGAATAGATACAGACTGGCAGGATGCCATGCTAAGAGGTGGTGTTTCACAAAACTATATGTTCAGCATCCGTGGCGGTTCTGAAAATGCTCAATATTCACTTTCATATAACCATGCTGACGAAAAAGGTATTTTCTTAGGTAACAATTACCGTCAAGATAATGCACGTTTGAAACTCCACATGAGCAAATATATATTTGATATTGATGCTAACATCGCTTTCAAATTTACGGATAGCAAACAACCCGAATATTCCATTAAAGAAATGTACATGATTTCTCCGCTTGTTCCTATCTATGATGATACAAGAGAGTATGGCTTCGGCTTAAGTGACTTTGACGATCTGCCCAGTAACCGTAATGTTATGGCTGACCAGCATTATGAAAAATCTACCGACAAAAAATATCATACCACAGCCAATGTTGCCTTGACCATGAACTTCACCCCATGGCTGAATTTCAAGACAAGCTATGCATACAGAGGTGAGCACCAACGTCAGACTTATCATACTCCGGCCTATGTTGCCGACCCAAAAGCCAAACGTGACTATCCTTATCATAGCGAAACCACAGGATACTGGGAGGAACATGTATGGGAAAATGTATTAAGTTTTAATAAGACATTTGGAAAACACAACGTCAATGCAATGGCAGGTACTTCCATGACTGCCCGCAAATATACATGGAATTCTGTTGGGGTAGAAGGTAAAACCACTGTTTATAAAGTAGAAGACGGAAAATTGATAACCAGTGAAATTCCGGGCGGATTTCTTGATCCATCTTTCTCAACTGTAGGTGCAGGAGCAGGTGGCACATTTGATGGTAGCGGAACAAAATGGAAATATAACCGCGCCTCTTTCTTCGGCCGACTGAACTATAATTATAATGACCGCTACCTGGTACAGGCAACTGTACGTTATGACGGTTCATCCAAGTTTGGTAAAGACAACCGTTGGGGTTGCTTCCCATCAGTGGCATTAGGCTGGAGAATCAGTCAGGAAGAATTCTTCCCGAAAGACATTGCATTGAATAATTTGAAGTTCCGTGTCAGTTGGGGACGTTTAGGTAATGAAAATGCTTTGGGATATTATGACTTCCTTGCGCTGATTAGTACATACAATGAAATGTATCAAGGATACGTGAAAGGCAACGGTGATAACGCATGGGCAGGAAGCATCGCTCGCGGATTGGAAAACCGTTCTTTGAAATGGGAAACAACGGATACCAAAAATATTGGTTTCGATTTCGGCTTCTTTAACAGCAAATTAACCGGTACATTAAACTACTACTATAACCAAACAGAAGATCTGTTGATAACAAAAGTTCTACCTCCTTCAGCAGGTATGACTAACCCCACCCTGAATGTCGGAAAGATACGCAATACCGGTTTCGAACTTGAATTAAACTGGGGAGATGCTATAAAAGACTTTGATTACAATATCGGTTTCAATATGAGCACCACCAAAAATAAAGTGGTTGAATTGTCAGATGCAGACCAAGTTCTTCAGGGTGAAGGATTGAAATATGGAACGGAGCATTTCCCGACAGAAACCAGAGTGGGCAAACCTATCGGTGCATTCTATCTTTATAGAACAGACGGTATCTTCCAAAGTATGGATGAAGTAAATGCCCATGTAAACAAGGATGGACAATTATTACAGCCTAATGCCCAACCGGGTGATATCCGTTTTAAAGATTTAGATGGTAATGGAAGCATAGACGCCGGTGACAAAGAATACTGTGGCTCAGGTATCCCGACATTGGAAGCGAACTTAAACTTGTCATTCGGCTATAAAGGATTTGATCTTTCAATCGTACTTGGCAGCGCATGGAACTTCAAATTGTATAACGGAAACAAATATTTCTATGAAGGAATGAATTCTAAATCAAATATGCTGAAGTCTACATTGAATGCATGGACTCCTGACAATAGAAATACGGATGTTCCCCGCGCGGTATATCAAGATCCGAACGGCAACATGAAAGAATCAGACAGATTCCTTGAAAACGGTGATTTTGTCCGTCTGCGTCAGGCACAGTTAGGTTATACTTTACCCAAATCACTCATGCAGAAATTCTATATTGAGAAACTGCGTTTCTATGTAAGTGGTGAAAACTTGTTCACTATCACAGGCTATGATGGTATAGATCCTGAATTCTCTCGTGCCAGTGTGTTGAATACCGGTGTTGATAAATTGATTTATCCGTTTACCCGTTCATTCACCGTTGGAGCTCAACTTACATTCTAATCCTTTAAAGTAATAAGAAAATGAAGAAACTATTATACATAGCAAGTATCTGCATTGCAAGTTTATTTAGCGCTTGTGACGATTATCTCACGGTAGAATCTCCTGACCAGTTGACATCAAGCAGTTTTTGGCGTAACCAGTCTGATGCTGAAGCCGGACTTGCCGCCGCATACTCCCAACTTTACCTGATGACTTATTCGGGTGACATGTGGTCTTTCCCGGAAATCAAATGGCCGGTAGAAGCCTATCGTGAAGATATTATCCAATTAGGAAGCGATGCTCTGAATTACCCGAACTGGGTGGAATTAGGCAACTATACCTACACCAATGGTAACTCTCAGTTCAGTTATTACTGGCAATGCTACTATAAAGGCATCAGTTTTGCTAATCAGGTAATTGAAAAAACCGCAGAAATACCCGATGAGAATATAGATGCAGCAACACGCGAACAATTGGTCAATGAAGGCTACTTTATCCGCGCTTATTACCACATGCAACTTTTATTGAACTGGAAAGAAATCATAGTTCGTGATAAATATATCACTGACCCGGCTGAATTAAGCAAGCCCCTTTCTTCCCGTGAGGATGCATGGAATTTCATCATTGAAGACTTGAAACGTGCAACCAGTCTGCCTGCAACACGTGACGCTGATAATGTAGGCCGTGCCACAAGCGGTTCTGCTTATGCATATCTTGGTTTCGCCTATCTGACACGCGCCTATGAAGAGGCAACCAACAAAGACTCTTATCTGGCCAGTGCTATAGAAGCATTCAACCAAGTAAAAGGATATGAACTGGTTAATAATTTCAGCACTATGTTCAGCGGGGATAATAAGAACAGTAAAGAATCGATTTTTGAAATTCAATTCTCTATGAGTTCTGCAAACGGAGCTACTTATCGTACTCAGTTCCATCGATGGATCGGTGTTTCCGAACTTGGGGGATGGGATGAGATTCTTCCCAGTCAAACATTGATTAGTGAATTCAAAAAAGAAGGGGAAACGGCTACTACAGGACGTTATGACTCGCGTATGTATGCAACATTATTTTTTAATTGTGACTATTATAACGATGGTAACGGACGTGTCTATGGCTACGACTATAATGACTGGTTCGACAACAAAGAACGCGTAGCCTTCCGTAAATTCATGCCCTCGACCTATGAAGGTTTAAACCAAAACTATTCTGCAATCAATGTTCCTTTGATGCGTTATGCCAACGTACTGTTAATGAAAGCCGAAGCATTGAATGAACAGGGACATCCCGAACAAGCTATTCCTTTAATCAATGAAGTAAGAAGCGTTCACGGGGATATGCCACCCATGACAGGTACTTCTCAAGAAGCAGTCCGCGCGCAAATTGAACACGAGCGCATGATTGAATTCCCTCTTGAGAACTATCGTTGGTATGATCTCCGCCGTTGGGGCAAACTGTCCTCAGCCCTGCAAGCTGCCGGAAGAACAGGCTTCAATGAAGACAAAAATTCATTCTACCCCACTCCTCTTACAGAGCTGAATGCTAATGATGCCTTAAAATAAGTATTTTCTTTTTTGGTTAGATATAATTAGGCAACAAGGCGGTTTTCGCTACAGTGATACCGCCTTGTAATCTAAAAATGAAGTATCTTTGCCTATAAATAAAACGACATAGATATGTTTACAATTATTGGATTAATGCTCACGGGGATGCTCCTCGGCTTCCTGCTTCGCAAGCAGAAGCTTTCAGGAATACACAAAGTCATCACCGTTCTTATTTGGTTGCTACTCTTTTTATTGGGTATAGATGTAGGCGGCAATCAGAAAATTATCAATGGTCTGCACACTATAGGGTTGGAAGCCATTGTCATCACCTTGGCAGCAGTGCTGGGCAGTGTTACAGCAGCATGGGCTTTATGGTATGTACTTTACAAAAGAAATAAGGAGGGACAAGTATGAAAGGAAGTTTGATTATCGTCGGATTCTTTGTACTGGGAGCTCTTTGTGGGGTATATCACCTTATTCCATACGACTTTACACAAAGTAAGCTAAGTTTCTACGCCTTGTGTGCGTTAATGTTCAGTGTAGGAGTCAGTGTAGGTAATGATCCGCAGACTTTACGTAATTTCCGTTCATTAAACCCCCGCCTGATCTTTCTACCGGTCATGACCATATTGGGAACACTGGCAGGATGCGCAGTGGTCAGTCTGTTTCTCTCGCACCGCTCAGTAACAGACTGTATGGCAGTAGGTGCCGGTTTCGGCTATTACTCTCTATCCAGTATCTTTATTACAGAATATAAAGGTCCGGAGTTGGGAACCATTGCATTATTATCCAATATCACACGTGAGATTATCACTTTGCTTTTTGCCCCGTTGCTAGTACGCTGGTTTGGCAATCTAGCCCCTATTTCTGCCGGAGGAGCCACTACGATGGATACAACATTACCCATCATCACCCGCTATTCCGGTCAAAGTTTCGTAGTGGTTTCTATATTTCACGGCTTTGTAGTAGACTTCAGCGTACCTTTTCTTGTGACTCTTTTCTGTTCTATTTAAAATAACAATAACCATGAAACACTCTCTTCATACTGTTCTTACACTGTTGTTTGTTTGTGCTTCCGCCTGGGGTGAAAATGTGCCCTGGCAGAATCCACAAATAAATGAAATAAACCGTGAACCTGCCCATGCCCATTTCATTCCTTATACGAATGAGGCCAATGCACTGAAACAACAGGCTTTACCTGCCGCCCAGCGTTTTGCAGTAAACCCTGCTACAGAACGCCGCATTTCACTAGACGGAACCTGGAAGTTCTTATTCTCTAAAAACAATGAGGAATGCCCGACAGATTTTTATAAAATGGGGTATAACACCAAACGCTGGAAAGACATACAGGTTCCGGGAAGCTGGGAACTGCAAGGATTTGACTCCCCCATCTATACTGACGTAGCTTACCCCTTCCCTGCCAATCCGCCTCATGTTCCAACCGATTACAATCCGGTAGGAGCATACATACGTGAATTTACCGTACCGGCCCATTGGAAAGGAATGGATATCTTCCTTGATTTTGAAGGAGTTGAGTCCGCTTTTTATTGCTGGGTAAACGGTAAATTGGCAGGATACAGTGAAGACAGCCGTCTTCCGGCTCATTTCAATATTACTCCGTTCTTAAAAGCCGGAAAGAACAAACTGGCCGTTAAAGTTTTCCGTTATAGTGACGGTTCCTACCTGGAGGATCAGGATTACTGGAAATATAGCGGTATTGAACGCGATGTATATCTCTATGCCCGTCCTCAAAGCCGTGTACAAGACTTCAAACTGGTAGCCGGACTGACAAATGGTTATAAAGACGGAGATTTTAATCTGAATATCACACTCCACAAGCCTCATCCGGGAGGAACCGTGGAAGTGAAGGTTATGAACAAAGGCAATGTAATTTACCAGCATAAAAAGGAAATAACTTCTGCTACAGATACTTTATTCGCTCAGAAACACTTGTTCCCGGCCATATTGCCTTGGAATGCCGAAACACCCAATCTTTATACATTGGTAGTCAGCACCTACGACGCTCAAGGAAAAGCCTTGGAATCATTCACACAGCCTTTCGGTTTCCGTTCTGTGGAAATGCGTAACGGCATGCAACTGATAAATGGGGTAGCCGTATTGTTTAAAGGAGTAAACCGCCATGAACACGATCCGCATCATGGTCGTACCATCACCGTAGAGAGCATGATAAAAGACATTCAGTTGATGAAACAATTCAACCTGAATGCTGTACGCACTTGCCATTACCCCAACCGCTATGAATGGTATGCATTGTGTAACGAATACGGTTTGTATCTGGTAGATGAAGCAAACATTGAAAGCCATGGTATGCAGGCGCATAAAGATGGCACACTGGCTAATAATCCCGATTGGGAAGTACCGTTTATGCAACGCATGAGCCGCATGGTGCTGAGGGACCGCAATATCACTGCCATTGTCACTTGGTCAATGGGAAATGAGTCCGGCTACGGAAAACACTTTGAAACGTTATATGACTGGACCAAGAAGTTTGACCCTACCCGCCCTGTACAATATGAAGGAGGTGGTTATGATGCCAAATCTGACATTTATTGTCCGATGTATGCACGTGTCTGGGCGCTCCGCCGTCATGTAAACCAACGCGACGCACGCCCGATGATTCTATGTGAATATGCCCACGCCATGGGTAACAGTGTAGGTAACCTGCAAGACTATTGGGATTTGATTTATAAATATGACCAGTTGCAAGGTGGTTTCATATGGGACTGGGTAGACGCTACTTTTGATATCAAAGACAAGAACGGAAACAAGATTTGGGCTTACGGAGGCGATATGGGCTTCGTGGGTGTTCCTAATGACTCCAACTTCTGTGCCAACGGATTGGTAGCTGCCGACCGTTCACTTCATCCGCACATCTGGGAAGTGAAAAAAGTATATCAATATATTCATTTTGAGCCGGTTGCCTTTACCACCAAGCAAATTAAAGTGACTAACTGGCATGATTTTATCGGTTTGGAGGATTACAAACTACACTGGACTGTAGAAACAGACGGAAAAGCTGTACAAAGCGGTGAAATGGATTTCCCGGTTATGGCCGCCCGTTCTTCTGCCTTCATCACTATCCCGATGAACTTGATTCCTAACGATGGAAAAGAATACTTCCTGAAATTGGAAGCATTTACCAAAAAGGAAGCCCCATTAGTTCCGAAGGGACATCAGGTAGCCATGGAGCAATGGCAACTGAATCCGGAAGGAGAACGGCTGCTGAATGCTACATGGACTGCCCGGGAACTAGTAGACAAAACTGTAAATACCGAACGTACTCCAGATGCCATTACCTTGACAGGAGAGAACTTCCGTATCGCATTCTCTACTGCTGATGGTGAAATGACAGAACTCTTATATAACGGGAAGAATCTGATAAAAGAGGGTTTGCAACCCAACTTCTGGCGTGCATTGACCGATAATGATGTTGCCAACAACCACCTGGAGCGTTGCGGCATCTGGAAATTTGCAGGCAAGAACGCCAAGTTACAAAGTATCGACCTGAAAGAAGATTCAAACAAACAACTGGCAACCGTTACTGTAAATTATAAACTGGAAGCACAAGAATCAACTTTGCAGACCGTCTATCAAGTACGACCCAATGGAGCAGTCAAAGTAAGTATGCACTTTGTACCCGGCAACAAATCCCTTCCTGAAATACCACGCCTGGGTATGCGTATGATTCTTCCGGCAGAATACGATGTGATGACCTGGTTGGGCCGCGGACCACAAGAAAACTATGCAGACCGCAAGACGGGTTATCCTATCGGGCTCTATACCGCTACAGTATGGGAACAATTCCATCCGTATGTCCGTGCCCAGGAAACCGGCAACAAAACCGATGTACGATGGGTTGCATTGCGTAATAAAGCAGGGGAAGGCCTGTTAATCACAGGTGAGGAACCGCTGAATGTCAGCGCATGGAATTTCCCGTTGGAGGATATTGACTATGTGGCATTCAATACCGAACGCCGTCATGGTGGAAGTATTATGAAGAAAGACATGATATGGTTAAACATCGACCACCGTCATATGGGGGTAGGTGGAGATAATACCTGGGGAGCGCAAGTACATCCGGAATATACCATCACTCCGCACGAATGGCAATACAGCTTTACCATGCAACCTTTGAGCAATCAAGACGATGCCGCTGAAAAAGCGCATAAGAAATGGTTTTAAAATAATAACGAAATGACATGAAATATAAATTTACCAAAATCATTCTTCTCACAGCAGTAGTCGCAGGTCTCACAACGGCCTGCACACCTGCCGGTGAGAACACCCCCACAGGCAAAAGATATGAATTCAATAACATACTGGATATAGCCTATACCCCCGATACACTGACACGTTGCGGGGGATGGTTTACAGACGCCGGTTCCTGGATGGGATTCACCCTTCCGCAAAAAGATCACTGGGTGAACGGTTTCTGCGGTCCGTTCAGTCTGGACATGAACCGGCGCCAATGGATGGCGCAATCCGCTGTCACCGTAGGTTATAACGATGATGCAAATGCAGTATTCACTCCGGACTCCACCTGTTATTTTCCCGGTGAGTTATATCTCTCGGCCAGTTCGGAGGAAGGCAGAATCATTCAGCGTTTGAACTTCCTGAATGCTTCTACCGCACTGCTCCGCATTCACTCCGATGCAGGAAAAGAGCTTTCCTTTACGGCCAGCCAATGGGGAAAAGATATCCAAGTGAGCACTGACCAGAATACCGTCATCGCCCGTCATCCCTCCGGTGAGATTGTAGCATTAACTTTTACCCCGGATGTTAGCGTAAAGGGCACTGACAATAATTACCAGGCAAAAATCAATGGCAGCGAACACGACACCTACGTAGCCATTTCTTTCTATACCGGAGAAAAAGAACTTTCTGCCGGATTACAGAAAGCGCAATTGGCTCTAAGCAATCCGCAGGAAGGGCTCAAAGCCAACAAAGAACGCTGGGAAGGTTATCTCACCAAGATTCTGCGCAAAGATATGAAACCTGAGTATGACCGTATCGCCGTGAAAGCAGTTGTTACACTTATCAGCAACTGGCGTACCCACCGTGGCGGATTGCTCCACGAAGGAATTGTTCCGAGTCATGCCGCATACTACTTCGTAGGATTCTGGGCTTGGGACACCTGGCGTTTCTCTGCCGCCCTGGCAAAATTCGATCCTGAACTTGCCAAAGACAACATCCGCGCCATGTTTGACTACCAGCAACCGGACGGCATGATTATAGACTGCATCTATACCGATCCTGCCGAGAACAATGCACGCGACAGCAAACCTCCTCTCGTATCCTGGGCTGTAGACGAAATATTCACCCATACCAATGATACGGCATTCATCAGCGAAATGTATCCGCAATTGATGGCCTATTACAAATGGTGGTACAACAAGCGTGACCATAACCGCAACGGTATGTGTGAATACGGTTCCACCGATGGTACACTGGAAGCAGCAGCATGGGAAAGCGGCATGGATAACGCCATCCGTTTCGATGATGCCAAGATGCTGAAAAATGACGGTGCGGAGGATGCATGGAGCATGGATCAGGAAAGTGTTGACCTGAATGCCTATCTGGCTTTGGAATGCAAGTTATTGAAAAAGTTCGCCGGTATTTTGGGAGTAACTTTCGATGGTCCGGATTACAGCAGTCAGGTAGCCGATTATTTCTTCGACAAAGAAAAAGGTTTCTTCTTCGATCGCCGCTTAAAAGACGGAAGCTTCATACAGGAACCGGGATGCGAAGCATACACCCCCTTATGGACAAAAGTTGCCACGGCCGATCAGGTAAAAGCCATGCTGCCCCTGCTGACCGATACAGCCAAGTTTTCTACATACATTCCCTTCCCCACAGTGGCAGCAGACCATCCGAAGTACAATCCGCGCGGCTACTGGCGTGGTCCTATCTGGTTGGACCAGACTTACTTCGCTATCCGCGGCCTGCGCAATTATGGATATAACAAGATGGCGGATGAATACACCCTCCAGGTATTCGACCGTCTGCAAGGCTTGAAAGAAGGCGCACCGATACATGAAAACTATGGCACACACACCGGTGAATTGTTAAAAGCTCCCCATTTCAGTTGGAGTTCATCACATTTGCTGATGTTATACGATGATTACGGCAAATAAACTCTCTCTTTTTACCTTAATATAAATAATACAATACCAAGGAGGGCTGCACTCGTGATGAATGCGGCCCCCTACTTTTATATCGTATTACCTGTTACCCCCAATACACTCTTTTCAGAAGTGATAAAAATTCTCCAATGAATGAGTAGAATGTTACAGGTGTAAGATTATATATCTTCCGGCTGCAACATGATATATCCTTCAGCCTATACATCCGTATGTGTTCACACTTCACAACAGGAAACTTCAAAACATCTGCCCCTTTTTTAAAAACAACAGGACATATTAAAAAAACATCAAGAGCTTTTATTAATACGTCCTGTTGTTTCTCCTGTTTCTTTATATACACATAGCAAAACACTTATTTTTCCTTCAGAAGTTTCAGCCTCTCCGCAAACGCTTTGTTCATCGGCATTCCGGCTGAAGAATTGATACCTCGAAATCTTTCAGACTGAAAAAAAATTCTTCAGCGTACCCAATGGCCGAAAGGTGAAAAGCACGCAGGTACATGGGGAAAACTCCGAAGATGCCGGAAAGTACACAGCCATAGCTGAAAAAACGTATATGCCGGCTGAAAGAATAAATACCCGGCTGAAGAATTTTAAGAGCCAATCCTTCAGCCGGAAAGCCCATGAACAGGCAGTTTGCGGAGAGGCTGAAACTTCTGAAGGATTTTTGGGGCAATTCTTCGGGAGGGGCATATTTCCCACCGGAAGAGGAATATGCCCACAGAAAAGAACATAAAAAGACGCAAGAAACCGGGATGCCTGATATCTTGTTACAAGATGCGGCAAATCTTGTGAGAAGTTTCTCCCAATCTTGTGGGAAGTTCCGCTGATTCTTGTTATACAAAAAAAGCCTGCCATTAATATAATGTTTATCAATGGCAGGCGACTTATTTCGTTTGGAGAAATCAAAACATCCTGCTGACGCGCTCAATGCCGGCAGCCAGCATATCTATCTCCTCCTTGGTATTATACAAACCGAAAGAAGCACGTACAGTTCCCTCAATCCCCATACGAATCATCAAAGGCTGAGCACAATGATGCCCGGTACGTACGGCAATGCCCAGACGGTCAAGCAACGTACCCATATCCAAATGATGAATATTTCCTACCAAGAAAGAAATGACACTGCTCTTATGCTCAGCCTCTCCGAAGATACGCATCCCGTTTATTTCTTTCAGACGCTGCATGGCATATAGGGTCAGTTCATGCTCATGGGCGGCAATGTTCTCCATACCAATGGCAGATACATAATCCAACGCTTTTGCCAAGGCGGTAGTGCCGATATAATCGGGAGTTCCCGCTTCAAACTTAAACGGCAATTCATTAAAAGTCGTTTTCTCGAAGCTGACACTTTGTATCATCTCGCCTCCCCCCTGGTAAGGTGGAAGCTTATCCAGCCACTCTTCCTTTCCATAAAGCACCCCCACACCGGTAGGACCATATATCTTATGTCCGCTGAAAGCAAAAAAGTCGGCATCCAAATCCTGGACATCCACTTTCATGTGAGGAACACTCTGCGCCCCGTCAATCAAAACGGGAACACCGTGTGCATGGGCAGTCGCAATCATCTCTTTCGCCGGATTGACAGTGCCCAACACATTACTTACATGAGCGAAACTCACCAGCTTGGTCCGTTCCGAAAAGAGTTTCTCATATTCATCCAACAACAGTTCTCCCCTGTCATTCATGGGAATCACTTTCAGCACGATTCCTTTACGCGCAGCCTGTAACTGCCAAGGTACAATATTGCTATGATGCTCCATGACAGAAACAATCACTTCATCACCTTCCTTCATCTGACTGTCGGCAAAAGAAGAAGCCAACAGGTTGATACTCTCCGTCGTGCCCCGTGTAAACACGATTTCATTGCTACTGCGTGCATTGATAAAACGACGTACAGTCTCACGAGAAGCTTCATGCAACTCGGTAGCCTGCTGAGACAGGAAATGCACACCACGATGCACATTGGCATTGACCGAATAATATTCATCGGTTATGGCTTCAACCACTTGGCGCGGTTTCTGAGTGGTAGCCCCATTATCCAGATAAATAAGCGGCTTTCCATACACCTCCCGATCTAATATCGGAAAATCTTCTCTTATTTTTTGTATATCGTACATGGCGTCTTATTTACATATCGCACATCCCTGACATTTATTCAACTCACCACGGAAACGTTTTTCCACCAACAGATGCAAACGGTCTTTCAATGCATCCAGGCGGATCGTATCTATTACTTCATTGACAAAAGCAAACATAAGCAATAAACGTGCTTCCTTCAGACTGATACCACGCTGTTGCATATAGAACAACGCATTTTCATCCAGCTGACCGACAGTAGCTCCGTGAGAGCACTTTACGTCATCCGCATAAATTTCCAGTTGCGGCTGAGTGTACATATGGGCATCACGAGTAGCACAGAGGTTGCGGTTGGTTTGTTGGGAATTAGTATGTTGTGCTCCTTCACGTACCAATACTTTTCCGGCAAACGCACCTGTCGCCTGATCATCCAATACATATTTAAACAGCTCATTACTAGTGCAATCAGCAACCTTGTGGTCAATGAAAGTATGATTGTCCACCTGTTCATTCTTATCGGCAATGACCATACCACACAAATTGATCTCAGCTCCACGTCCGGCCAAAGTTACTTCAGTTGTATTACGCGTAGTACCGTTATGCAAAGTCATACCATTCAAAAGCACATTACTGTCTGCCTCCTGGTTCACATAGAGGTTACTGAAACGCACTGTGCTGGTATGGGTTTCTTCCAGTTCATAAAGATCGAAAGTAGCATTTTCTTTTGCAAAGACCTCAATAACCTGAGTAGAAAGGAAATTTACATTATCCATGGCATGATCACAAATCAACAGACGAGCCTGCGCACCTTCTTCCAGCACAACCAGCACACGGCGGTTCACCATAAAATTAACATCAGCACGCAATATGTTCACCAGTTGAATGGGTTTGTCCACCACCACGCCTTTCGGCACATACAGCATAAAGCCATCCTGAGCAAAAGTAGTATTGAAGGCGGTCACACCATCCTTGGAAGTATCTGCCAACTTGCCATAATACTGCTTGACCAAAGCCGGATATTGTTCAGACAGTTCTTTCAAGCTGCCAAGCAACACTCCTTCCGGCAATTGTGCCTTCGGCAAAGCCTTACGATAAAAAGCATCGTTTACTACAAAATAAAGAGCGGTACTCATATTAGGTACATCGCACTTGAACACTTCATACGGATTCACCGGAATGTCAAGTCTGTTCAAATTCAAACCATAATCCGGCTCGAACAACTTGCTCACATCCGTATATTTATACTTCTCCTGTTTGCGGGTAGGGAAACCTAATTTTTCGAAATCTGCGAAAGCTTGCGCACGGGGAGCGTTCAGCACCTCGGCACTATGCCGGCAAATCATCGCCTCACATTGAGAAAAGAGATCAATATATTGTTGTTCTGCTCTCATAATCACTTTCTTCTTTAGGCATCAAATTATTATTCTCCCAACTCGGCTTTTATCCAGTCGTAACCACGCTCTTCCAGTTCCAAAGCCAATTCGGGACCCGCAGTCTTCACAATACGTCCTTTATACAATACATGTACAATATCGGGTTTGATATAATCCAGCAACCGTTGATAGTGCGTAATGACGATACAACTTGTTTCGGGAGTTTTCAGTTTGTTCACACCCTCGGCTACAATACGCAACGCATCAATATCAAGACCGGAATCCGTTTCATCCAAAATGCTCAACTTAGGTTCCAGCATAGCCATCTGGAAGATCTCATTGCGCTTCTTCTCACCACCGCTGAATCCCTCGTTTACCGAACGGTTTGCCAATTTATTATCCAATTCCACCACAGCCCGCTTCTCGCGCATCAGCTTCAAGAACTCACTGGCTGTCAATGCAGGGAGGCCTTTATATTTACGCTGCTCGTTTACCGCCGCACGCATAAAGTTCACCATACTGACTCCGGGAATCTCCACCGGATATTGGAAAGACAAAAACAGACCTTCATGACTGCGATCCTCAGGACTCAAAGCCAACAAATCTTTTCCTTCAAAAGTCACCGAACCTTTCGTTACCTCAAAAGCCGGATTGCCTACCAACACAGACGAAAGGGTACTCTTTCCGGAACCGTTGGGTCCCATAATAGCATGAACTTCACCTTTCTTTATGCTTAGATTAATACCTTTCAATATTTCTTTGCCATTGACACTGGCATGTAAGTCTTTTATCTCTAACATAATTCTATTAAATTCTTAGTTCTTCATTTATCCTACACTTCCCTCTAGAGAAATAGCCAGCAGCTTCTGTGCCTCCACCGCAAACTCCATTGGAAGTTTATTCAGTACTTCTTTTGCATATCCATTGACAATCAACCCAATAGCGTCTTCCGTAGGAATACCGCGCTGATTGCAATAAAACAACTGGTCTTCGCTGATCTTGCTGGTTGTCGCCTCATGTTCCACCACAGCTGTCTCGTTATGAATATCCATATATGGGAATGTATGAGCACCACACTGGCTCCCCAGCAACAAAGAGTCACACTGACTGTAATTACGGGCATTGTCTGCTTTCTGAGCCACACGTACCAGACCACGATAAGAGTTCTGGCTCTTTCCGGCACTGATTCCTTTACTAACAATGGTACTACGGGTATTTCTGCCTAAATGAATCATTTTAGTCCCCGTATCAGCCTGCTGATAGTTATTCGTTACTGCCACCGAATAGAATTCAGCAGTAGAATTATCTCCACTCAGGATACAACTGGGATATTTCCAAGTAATGGCCGATCCGGTTTCCACCTGTGTCCAGCTCAATTTGCTATCCACTCCTTTGCAATGACCGCGTTTTGTCACAAAGTTATATACTCCTCCTTTGCCTTCGGCATCTCCCGGATACCAGTTCTGTACGGTAGAATATTTCACTTCCGCACGGTCGTGCACCACAATCTCCACTATGGCCGCATGTAATTGGTTCTCATCCCGCATAGGGGCCGTACATCCTTCCAGATAAGAAACATAACTATCATCATCCGCAACAATCAGTGTACGCTCAAACTGACCGGTATTGGCTGCATTGATACGGAAATAAGTGGAGAGTTCCATAGGACAACGCACTCCTTTCGGAATATATACAAACGATCCGTCACTGAATACTGCCGAGTTCAAGGCTGCAAAGAAATTATCCCGCGGCCCGACCACCGAACCCAGATATTTCTTCACCAAATCGGGATGCTCACGCACCGCTTCACTGAACGAACAAAAAATAATCCCTTTTTCCAACAAGGTTTCTTTAAATGTAGTCTTGACGGATACAGAGTCCATGACAGCATCTACTGCCATACCGCTCAACGCCATTTGCTCCTCCAAAGGAATACCTAATTTATTGAAAGTTTTAATCAACTCAGGATCTACCTCATCCATACTTTTCGGTCCTTCTTTTTTCTTTGTAGGGTCCGCATAATAGGATATAGCCTGATAATCTATTTCAGGGATAGTGAGGTGTGCCCATGCAGGCATCTCCATGGTCAACCAGTAGCGGTATGCTTTCAGGCGAAACTCCAGCAACCACTCCGGCTCGTTCTTCTTTGCAGAAATCAAGCGGATAACATCCTCATTCAATCCCCTTTCTATAATATCTGTGTGAACTTCTGTGGTGAAGCCATATTTGTACTTCTCCTGCGTCAGCTCTTTCACATATTTATTGGGTTCTTCTTGCATATCTATCTTATATTTCTATTAATTGTTCTGTTACATTCTTAAATACCGGAAAAAAGATACCGGACAAGTCCCTCATAGAATAATATAACACTGATTCCTTCTTTTTTGTTGCACTGATCATCTCATTGTTCGGATCTATATATTCTATCACATGAATAGCTAACCCTATCAGTATCATATACTTCAATGCTCCCAATCCGCTGCCTAACCAACGGTTCAGCCATCCCAGGTGCACAGCATCCAATGCTTTTGTCAACAAAGAGGCGACGAACGCAAAACCTAAAGGTACAGCTATCCAGATCAATATAAAAGCCAAGACCTGTGCTACAGTCGTCGAAGTACCTAGAACCGGCGCCAACCTTTCGGCAACAATGCCAAACAAGGCACGAGCCATCAGCAATCCGGCTATCAACCCTACAATAGACGCCATCTGCTTCACAAATCCTTTTATTAATCCCATAATGACACCCACACCAATCATAGCCAATATAATAATATCTATTGTCGCCATCTTTATCGTTATTACAAAAAGCAGTAATGCCATTCTGAACAAAGCGAAGAATCTGCCAGCCCACGCGCTGGGCGAGGTGCCAGATCCTTCGCTATGCTCAGGATGACATTACCATCTATATTCTCAGACTTCAGTGTATTACAAAGTCTGTTTAACCTCTACTTCTTCGTAAGCTTCAATAATATCACCGACCTTGATATCGTTACAGTTTGTCAGACTGATACCACATTCAAAGTTAGTACCTACTTCTTTCACATCATCCTTGAAACGCTTCAAAGCATTGATAGCACCGGTAAAGACTACAATACCATCACGAATCAAGCGTGCCTTATCAGAACGTTTCACCTTACCTGTCTTCACCATAGCACCGGCAACCAAACCGACCTTGGTAATATTGAAGACTTCACGCACTTCGATGGTTGCAGTAATCTGTTCCTTCAAAGTAGGTGCCAGCATACCTTCCATAGCAGCCTTCACTTCTTCAATCGCATCATAGATAACAGAATATTTGCGGATATCCACACCCTCCTGCTCAGCCAGTTTGCCGGCAGAACTTGAAGGACGAACCTGGAAACCTACAATAATCGCATCTGATGCAGCAGCCAAAGTCACATCCGACTCGGAAATCTGACCGACACCTTTGTGGATCACATTAACCTGTACCTGTTCTGTAGACAGTTTTATCAATGAGTCGCTCAACGCTTCGACAGAACCGTCCACGTCACCTTTAACAATCACATTCAGCTCATGGAAATCACCCAAAGCCAAACGACGGCCCACTTCATCCAATGTCAGCAGTTTCTGAGTACGCAAGCCCTGCTCACGCTGCAACTGTTCACGCTTGTTGGCAATGTCACGAGCCTCTTGTTCCGTATCAATCACATGGAAAGTATCACCTGCCGCAGGAGCACCGTTCAGTCCCAGAATCAATACCGGTTCGGAAGGACCGGCCTCCTTGATGCGCTGGTTACGTTCATTAAACATGGCTTTCACCTTACCATAACTAGTACCAGCCAAGACTATATCCCCCATTTTCAGCGTACCGTTTGCCACCAACATAGTAGCCACATAACCGCGTCCCTTGTCCAACGACGATTCAATGATAGAACCGGTTGCCTTGCGGTCGGGATTAGCCTTCAAATCCAACATTTCAGCTTCCAGCAATACTTTTTCCAACAAATCGTGTACACCTGTACCTTTCTTTGCCGAAATATCTTGCGACTGATACTTACCACCCCACTCTTCCACCAGGAAGTTCATGGCAGCCAGTTCTTCCTTAATCTTATCCGGATTGGCGTGCGGCTTATCCACCTTATTAATAGCAAATACGATAGGCACACCGGCAGCCATAGCATGATTAATCGCCTCTTTGGTCTGCGGCATCACATTATCATCGGCAGCTACAATAATAATAGCAATATCCGTCACTTTCGCACCACGGGCACGCATGGCGGTAAATGCCTCGTGACCCGGAGTATCCAAGAATGTAATATGACGTCCGTCTTCCAATTTCACATTGTAAGCACCGATATGCTGGGTGATACCACCTGCCTCACCGGCAATTACATTTGCTTTACGAATATAGTCCAGTAATGAAGTCTTACCATGGTCAACATGTCCCATTACTGTCACAATCGGAGCACGCGGCTGCAAATCTTCTTCGTTATCTTCCTCTTCTGTAATAGCCTGTGCTACCTCAGCACTTACATATTCTGTCTTGTATCCGAATTCTTCCGCTACCAGGTTGATTGTCTCGGCATCCAGACGCTGATTGATAGAGACCATGATACCGATACTCATACAAGTAGCGATAACCTGAGTAACAGGAATATCCATCATACTTGCCAATTCGTTCGCAGTAACGAACTCGGTCAGTTTCAATATTTTGCTATCTTCCTGTTCCATCTCCTCCTGTTCCATCAGGCGGTTCTGAACATTTTCACGTTTCTCCTTACGATACTTGGCAGCCTTGTTCTTAGTCTTGTTAGTCAGACGTGCCAATGTTTCCTTAACCTGCTTTGCCACATCTTCATCACTAACTTCCGCTTTTACAACAGGTTTCTTGAAACGGTCTTTATTAAATTTGCCTCCACCCTGATTGTTATTGCCATTAGGTTTGGAGTTATTGTTCCTATTCGGTCTGTTAGCGTTATCGTTACGTTGGTTATTATTAGATGCTCCTCCAGCATTTGTTGTACCGGCAGCATTTATATCCACACGTTCCTTATTTATTCTATTGCGTTTTTTCTTCTTTGCGGCATCATCGTTAACCGAGTTTTTAGAAATCTTATCGTCTCCCTTACGGATTTCTTTGATAATAGCATCCTTCATCAGTTTACGCTGTTCCTGACGCTGCTTATCTTTCTCTTCTCTCTCTTTCCGTTTTTCTTCCTTCGATTTCTTTTTCGGACGGGTAGACTGATTCAATGCAGCCAGATCAATCTGACCTACTACATTAATTTTCGATTTAAATTCAGTAGGACGAATTTTAAATACATCGTCTTCTTCTTTTTCCTGAACGGGTGCTGCTTCGGGTGTTTCTTTTTCCATCTCTTTCACCTGGGGTGTCTTTTCTTCCGTCTTTTCAATTTTAGGCTCTTTCTTCTCTTCCAGAACTGGAGCAGGAGCAGGTTGAGGAGCAGGTTCCGGTTTCTTTTCCTCTACCACCACAGGCTTCGGCGTTTCCTTCTCGGGTTGGGGAGTTTCCTTTCTCTCAACCACCTTTTCCACCACGGGTTCTGCTTTCGGAGTTTGTTCAATAACTTTCGCAACTGGTTCTACAACCTTTGGCGCAGTTTTCTTGTTCAAATTGTCCAGATCTATTTTACCCACTTGCTTCAGTTTGGGGCGTGCCTCTTCAGGAATAACAGTTTTCACCACCTCTTCTTTCTCTTTCTTAGATTCAAAACCTTCGATAGAGATAGAAGCTTTGTTGCGGTCCTTGTTCTGTCTTTCCTGACTAAATTTTTCAGACTCTATTTTTAAATTTTTATCTGTGCTGAACTCTTTCACAAGTACAGCATATTGTTCTTCGGTAATTTTCGCATTAGGACTAGCCTCAATGGTATAGCCCTTCTTCTGCAAGAATTCAACTACCGTCGTTATTCCTACATTTAAATCTCTTGTTACTTTGTTCAGTCTAATCGTCATACTCGTTTTTTAATTATTAACTACGAGCCGGGACTGAAGAGTTACTCTTCAAATTCAGCTCTTAAAACTCTCAACACGTCATCAACCGTGTTTTCTTCCAGGTCCGCTTTTTCTATCAACATCTCGCGCGGAGCATTCAATACAGCCTTGGCTGTATCCAATCCAATATTCTTGATGGCTGTGATAACCCACTCATCAATTTCATCCTTGAATTCATCAAGGTAGATATCCTCATCCATCGCGCTCTCATCCAATTCGCGGTACACATCAATCGTATATTCGGTAAGCATACTGGCGAGTTTGATATTCATTCCCCCCTTACCGATTGCCAAAGACACTTCTTCCGGTTTCAGATATACTTCTGCTTTTTTCTCTTCTTCGTGCAACACAATAGAAGAAATCTTAGCCGGACTCAACGCACGCTGAATGAACAACTGAATGTTAGAAGTATAGTTGATCACGTCGATATTTTCATTACGCAACTCACGCACAATACCGTGGATACGTGATCCTTTTACACCTACGCAGGCACCTACCGGGTCTATACGGTCGTCATACGACTCAACTGCTATCTTAGCACGTTCTCCGGGAATGCGCGCAATCTTCTTGATAGTGATCAACCCGTCATTGATTTCGGGTACTTCCATTTCAAACAGGCGTTGCAAGAACACAGGTGAAGTACGGCTCAGAATAATCTTCGGATTATTATTTTTATTATCTACACGGGCCACTACGGCACGGGCAGTTTCGCCTTTACGGTAGAAGTCACTCGGAATCTGTTCAGTCTTGGGCAAAAGCAGTTCGTTGCCTTCATCATCCAGCAACAACATTTCTTTCTTCCATATCTGATAGACTTCCGCACTGATTACAGTACCCACCCTATCAATATATTTATTATACAAGCTATCTTTCTCCAGTTCTAAAATCTTCGATGCCAGTGTCTGACGCAAGTTCAGAATGGCACGGCGACCAAACTTGGCAAAGATTACTTCATCGGTCACTTCCTCACCCACCTCATAAGACGCATCAATTTTCTGTGCCTCGGTCAATGAGATCTGCATATTGGGATTCGTCAAATCCTCATCTGCTACAACTTCACGGTTACGCCATATTTCAAAATCTCCCTTGTCAGGGTTCACAATAACGTCGTAATTTTCATCAGTGCCAAACATTTTCGCGATCACACTACGGAAAGACTCTTCGAGTACACTCACCATAGTTGTTCTATCAATATTCTTTAATTCCTTAAATTCCGAAAATGTATCAATCAAGCTGATTGTTTCTTCTTTTTTGGCCATAATTATTTAAAACTAATTAAGTATTTAGTGTATTTTATCTCATCATATGCAAAAGTAATATCCTCCTCTACCAGTTTGGGGCGTTTGGCTCCTTCCGGTTTCACTTTCTTTTCAATGGTTACGGTAAAGTTCTCTTCATTTGCATCCTTCAATACACCTTCCAGCTTCTTTCCCTCTTTAGTCAGGATTTCCACCTCCTTACCAATGTGTATCAAGTACTGTTGCAATACCTTGAAAGGTTGTCCTATACCGGCCGAACCCACTTCCAGTTCATAATCCTCTTCTTCACGGTCCAGTTTAGACTCAATATAGCGGCTAAGTTCTACACAATCGTCAATCCATACTCCCTCGGCATGGTCAATTTCTACCACAATTTTGTCATCCGGGCTCACCGTGACATCTACCAAAAAGTAATCTTTACCTTCCAGCCACTCGTCAACAATCCGGGTTACTACATTTTTATCTATCATTTATTCACTATTAAGAACAAAAAAAGGGCTTAATCAAGCCCCACCATTCATCCATTTCGGTGCAAAGATACAAATTATCTACCAGTGCTACAAAATATTCTATTAAAAAATTGTAGTTTTGCAGAAACTTATAACACTATGGATAAAAACAGTTTAAATACGAACAAGCAGTTCATGATAGGTAACGGTATGCTGGCTTTTGGAGTCTTTGCCGTTATTATCATTTTTTTGTATATGTCCTTCCGTTTCCAACGCAAGGCTGACAAAGTACAGACTTATGAAGGAGTCTACAACATAGAACTGACTAACAGTTTTGCCGGAGACAGTATAGCGGTATATCTAAATGACAGTCTGCTACTGGACCAAACCATGCCCGACGCCAACCTGAAAGTGGAGATAAAACGCTTTGCCGAAGATAATGTACTGATGGTCGTAGATAACAAAACAGACAAGACCACACCTTTCAACCTGAATCCGGAAGGTAGCCGGGTAGAGGTTAAAAAGAGTGGAGATGTAATTTATATCTTGGAAAGAGAAGCCGATTCCCTTTTGGAATAAAGGGAAACAGCGACAAAGCCGATCAATACGATAAAGACACCCACCAAAGCCGGATACCGATAACCCAATCCGGCATCTATGGGTAGCCCACCGGCATAAGCACCAATGGCATTGCCCAAATTAAAAGCGACTTGCACACAGGCCGCTCCCATCATTTCTCCTCCGCGTGAATTCCGGAGTAACAATAATTGTTGTGGAGCCGAAACAGCAAATAATCCTGCCGTACATATACACATCAATATTACTGCCAACCAAGAAACAGAAGCCGCAAAGAAAATGGCAAGCAAACCGGAAGCCATAATAACCTGTGTATATTTTACCACACGGGCAGCCCCATACTGATCAGAAAACTTTCCACCCATCAAGTTTCCTACAGTCATGCTAAGACCTGCCAGCACCATAATAAAAGTCATGCTGTTCTCACTGAAACCTGCCACATGTGTCATCAAAGGAGTAACATAACTATACCAACAAAAGATGCCTCCGTTTCCGAACATGGTCGTAAATATCAACAACCATGGAGCCAGATTCTTCAAAAAACGGAACTGTCCTTTCAAACCTGTATCTGGCAAAGCAGGCAGTGAAGGAACCCATTTCCAAATATAGAACAAAGTAATCAGTCCCCATACTCCATTAAAGAGAAAAGGAATACGCCAAGACATTATATTACTCATGAACGTACCCAAAGGTACACCAAAAAGATTGGCAATCGTCATACCCGACACCATCAATGCCACTGCCTGCGAACTTTTTCCTTTATCAGCCACTCTTTCCGCCACAATGGAACCAACCCCAAAGAAGGCGCCATGAGGCAATCCGGAAATAAAACGCATCATCAACATCATCCAATAATTCACTGAAGCGGCAGCACACAAATTACCACAAATATAAATAACCATCAAACCTAACAGAATATGTTTCAGCGGACGGGTACGAGCCACCAAAACCATCCCCGGTGCTCCTACGCACACACCTAGTGCATAAGCCGAAATAAAATGTCCTACTTGCGGAATACTTATATGCAAGTCCTTCGCTACATCGGGCAAAATGCCCATCATTACAAACTCGGCAATGCCCAATCCCAATGTGCCGAACGCCAAAGCCGTCAAACTCTTCTTCATACCTGAATAAAAACAATCCATTAATTAAAAAACGTACAAAAATAATTGTTATGTTTTCAGATATAAGTGTTTTTAGCACACTTTTATAAGAAAAGGAATGATTACTTGCTTTATGTCAATTTATTGTTGCCACATGCAAAAGAGGTCAAACATTTTAGCTTCACGTTCAGAGGTTAAAAAGAACAAACAAACTTCTCTACAAAGCCATGCTTACTAATCAACATTCACACTAAACAAACCTTTGCTTCCTGCTCCATTATCAACATCCCGTAAACTCTGATTGATTTTACATTCAGCACTTTTCAGTTTAGTACTTTTATACGAAAACAAGCCTTTGCTTCCTGCTCCGCTAGCGACAGCATTTGAACTTTTCGTTATTATACACCTATCACTCAATTCATAACCGTAATCCGGCTGAGTGCTTTCACCCACCCAAACATCTACAATTTCTTGTGTCTTCATAATTATAAACATTTAGTATATTAAGATAATTCTTTGTCTAAATAACACAAAATAAATTCGTTTCTCGCTTGCAATATTTCTGCAAAACTGTTTTTTACTATATTCACGTTCGGTAAAGCGATCTTATCAAGATACTTATAATGAATATCATCTGCACAGGATATAATGTAACCATCATGAGTAACGACCAATTCATTAAGGAATGGAATGCTGAGTAAAGGATAACTAAACTCCAACACCTTATTTCCCCTCTGATATTTCATTTTATTGCCTCTGTATATATATTCCTCTATTTTTCCGGTTAATATATTTTCTTTCAGAAACAGTTCATACGCCATTGCTTTCGTCATACAAATCCTTATATCAATAGCATCCGGACTGTTATCATTATTCATAAAATCAAGACAGAGTGAAACAAAACCAAGCAAGGATTCACACGACAAACTTTTCAATGGTTTCATTTCAAATGGTGAATAATACATGATAGGAGCAAAATTAAATTTATCAACTCCTAATTTCCAATATGCAAGCAACATGGATAATAAATCAGCTCCATTATCATCAAAAATAGTAGAAGTAATGTTTATTTTATCTCGATGCTCCACATTTTCAATCAACTCATAAACCGTATTGTATCCATTCTCACCCCTTATCAAATCATTGTATTTTCCAGAGCCCTCAAGACTAATTTCAAGGTATGAGATGTTGGTTGCAAGAACTTCGTCATACCCCTGAATATCCATACTCATTCCATTTGAAACAACTCCATAAAATATTCTCCTATCTTCCTTATATTCCGCTAAAAGATTCAGGATATCAAAGATTCTATTATCCAAAAAAGATTCTTTACCCGAAAAATGAAAATGTTTCATACCCATTCCAATAGCTTCATCAAGAAAACTTCTCCATCTTGCCAAAGAAACCGACTCTGATATGGGCCGGGCATCTCCAAAATAACAATGCCTACATTTCAGATTACATTTATTACTGACGAATGAATCTATAATCATAGGTTCATTCTGCCGCAGCTTGGCATCTATATGTTCCATAAAAGATGCCTTATCTATATATTTTTTCAGATTTCCAATCATCTGGCAACTTCGTAATACAATATATAAGTAGAATTCATTAACGGATTATCTTCTTCATAAGATATCGTATCTGTGATTTCGGACATATCAACGTCCAAAATCAACTGGGCCTTATCCATACCGACTTTATATTTATATATACTTGCCGATTTAAAACCTATATCTTCTTTACATTCCAAAGACATTTTCAGATGTTTCACCGTACCTGCCAAAAAATTAGGCAATGTAGTATAGTCGCAATCTGTAATATTCAACATATTAGGCCAGCACCATTCAATCATCAAATCAACAATACTACCGGGACTTTTTACTTTGCCATAAGAAACAACAACCTGCTTCAACAAAGAATCCTGTCCGTTATCAGCAATTCTTGCACATAATTTTTTCTGCTTCCCACCAACACGCTCGAACGCTTGTATGTTTATATCTTCAAAGTTAACAATGGTATCACCTGCCACCAGCAGTTGGAATGTACTGATTTTATGCGAAACAACACCTCTTATATTTAATCGGACAAAGGAATCTCTCTTGTTTCCCATACCTCTTTTTTCTATTGTATTCTTTATCTCTATTGAATCAATATCAATGTTATTCTGTATATATTCCCCCAATTCATTGTATAAATACTCTGTGGTCAAGAAAAAGCGTCCTTTGAATGGCACAATTTTCATCATTTCCTGCAATGAACGAATCATTGCATCTTGCTCGTTCAATTTAACATTCAATACTTCCACCCTTTGACTCATCGATTTGTACCGTTCCCTCAACATAGCAAAAATAATAGTCAGGCATACAAATACATATACTACCCACGCAGGAAACGAAAGCAAAATTGATTTAATATCAAGATCAGGCTGCGTAAATAGTTGCAAAGCCTGTATAACCCCACCCAGTGTTGCAAAGCCGCCAAATGTCTTTATACCTAAGTTGTACAAGTATAATCTATTTTCCATATTGTGGTTTGTCTGTTTCTAGTTGCTTTAACTCATTATTCAAAATGTCTATTTCTCTCTGTATATCGTTCCATTCCAAACGCCCAGTTGTCATCTTCTGCTTTAACTTCAAATCCCTGATTTTTTTCTTTATCTCTTCTATTTTATTCATGGTATATACAATTTATTGATTACAAATTCAATGAACAGACTCTAAGCGGGAAAGAAACAAACTATTCTTCAGAGTCATTTCCTTTAAAAAAAAGCGGGGAAAGAAACGCCCGTTGCCGGATACGTATGCTTTCCCCGCTTGAAAGAATTTATAATTTCTACTTTGGGTAGAAGTTGCTTCTCACGAAGGAGAAGCGGACTTTTACTTTATAGTATGATTATTTTTTAATCATCTAAATTCAGATTAGAGGTTAGATTTTACAGTTACAGGAATTGTACCAACCGCAACACCCCAAGTGTATGTAACCGTAACTTTCACATTGATAGTCTTGTTGGCTGTCAAAGCTACACCATCATTCTGCCATGTAAATTCACCCGTTGTAGCATTTACACTAGCTCCCTTAGCAGCATCCTCTTCCGATACTTCGAACTTAGCTGCCTGAGCATTATAGTAACCGGCAATAGTAGCATCCATCGTACCGTTTTCAATTACTTTTTCACCAGCAATGCTTACCAAGTTGATTGCAGAATTCAACTGCAATTTATCGGCAGGATTCTTCTTGTCTGTAGTTTCAAACTTGGCATCTTTCTTCAAAGTGATATTCTTCAACGGGTCAGCAAACTTAACCTGGATCTTAGTACCATTGTCAATCTTCTGGCCATTAATCAGAACAAATACCATTACATCAACCGGATCGATCTTAGAAATGTTGATACGGTTACCTTCTTTATCATTGCAAGATCCTGTATAGGTCAGGATATTGTTAGTCAAATCAAAATCTGTACGAGTTTCACCAGCTACTGTTTCAAATACCAAATCAAGGTCTTTATTCTTATATCCGCGACGTAAGTCACCAGACATGACATAATTAGAACCTACAAGTTTACCGGCATTAATCATATAACCGTCTTTCCAGTAATCATTGTCTTTAACCAAAGTTACTTCAGGATATACTACCTTAACCTCATAAACAACTTCTGCACCTGTATTACCAATCTTAAATACTACTTTGTACTTGCCAAGCTGCTCCTTAGTCAAGATATTCTTAACATCTACATACAAGAAGTTTTCATTGTTTTCATATGCTGTGCCAGCAGAAATAACACCATTACTACTGATTGTTTGTACATATTCACTTCTTTCTGCATCCCAAATATAATATTCACGAGTATATCCTGCACTCCAGAATGTTTGAGAAGACATGCCCAATGTATTATATACATCATTCATATCAAACTTGAATCTATAATCTTTTGATTCAAGAGTTAATTCATGAGTTTCAGATTTGGTATAAGTCTTAGTAGTAGCAATCTTCTCAACTGACGATACAGTCAATTCTTTTTCAGCCAATTTATATCCGTCTTTCTTATCATATACAGATACGATGAAAGTACAATTATGACCTACAGAAGAAATTTGTCCATTCGTTTTGATAACACCATTTTCTACAGTGAAATAATTGCCTTTGTCTTCACCAGCTTTCTTAGCTACTTCGTAGTAAGGAGCAAAACCGTATTTTCTCAAATCTTTGTATGAATTATAAGAAGTGTAGTCGCCAACACTTAAAGTATCAGCAACATTCAGTTCACCTGTATATAAAAGGTTCATCGGAATAGTGGTACTCCAATTCATATAGGATTCATCTCCATTATCATCCTTACGAGCTTCGAATACTGTCAAGTTTCTACGATCGATTGTTTGAGATGTAAGCAAATGGTAAGTAGAAATTGCGCTCTGTGCATCATTCTGAACCTGTAAAGCCACAGCATATTTCTTATTCTTCAAAGAGAATGCTTCACCAGCTTTAGCTTTTACAGTCAAAACACCATCAGCAAACGATTTGTCAGCAACATCTAAGATAGAACCTGCAGCTCTTGACTGTACTTCATTTACCAAGAAACCAATATTTGCTTTTGCCAAATCAATACTTGCAGGAGAAACACGATAGTTGAAAACAATATCGTTAGTCAATGAAACATTATTATCCCACAAATGGTTCTTATCGTTAAGATCGTCACCAACAGAAATATTGATAGCAACTACTTTAGTCTGCATATCACTATATGTCGGCATAAACACCACGTTCAAAGCAGCTGCAGCGGCAGTAGCAGGAAGAACGATTGACTCATATTCCCCGGTAGTCTGGTTATACACATGCAATTCATAGTTATCACCATTCTTCACCACGTAGGTACTGGTTCCGGCAGCAGAGATACCTGTATCTTCCACTTCTTTTGTCTCGGTGTTATAAGCAAACCAGTTACCGTTTTCACCGATATAAGGAGATACACCAGCAACACCAGCTTCGCCAGCTTGACCAACAGCCTGATACTCGGTCTTTACATCATTCTTATACCAGAAACCGTCAGTACCAATCTCCCATTTCACAGCATCAGCACCAGCAGCACCATCTTTACCATTCGTAATGGTATAAGAAGTGTTATCCGAAAAAGTTACGGTAAAACCACCAGTAGTTGGAGCCAAACTTGTAATCCATTTGCCTTCATTTACTTTTGCCTGTAAAGCACTCAGATCTCCTTTAAGAGTCGACAACTCTTTATTGATGTTGTCAATGTCATCATCATAGTCTTTACAAGACACAAATGTTCCCGTTGACGAAACCATCAAGGCTCCGAACAGGATTGCACTTAAAAACTTTTTGTTCATAATAGAAAAACTTTAAATTTATAAATTTAAAAAACTAAAATTGATTATACATATTAATCTCATTATTAATATCTTAGTTCGTTTATTACCTGTAGTTCCCGTTTCCTCCTTTCCCGTGACTGATAAGACAAAGGTGACACACCCGCAACCTTACTGAAAGCTGAATAGAAAGCGCTTTTAGAAGCGAAACCGCAACTACGAGGCAAGTCATTCAATGCACAACGACCGAAACTAAGAAGCTCCTTGGCATATTCCACACGATAGCCGTTCACAAGCTCCTTCAAGTTACAGCCAAAGTATTTGTTTACTACATTACTCAGGTAGGTCTGGTTTGTTTCAAGCAAATCGCTCAGTTTTTTCAGCGAAAGCGAAGTGTCAAGGAATATCTGACGTATCTCAAGCTGGTACAATATAGCTTTATATATACGGCAGTCCACTTTACGAATATTCGCTTCCTTGCCGACAAACTCCTCCTCCCAATGCCGCTGGGCGGCCTTGAAAAGCAAGTTCTTCTGCCGCTCGGAAACGGCGCTACTTCGTTTACGTCTTAGAAATAGATATTCCATCTGCTCTATGTTAATTTCATTCATTCTCATCGCTTCAAAGACATACTTTATCATATAATAAAGGAACTTAAAAACGACATTTTCTATAGATCTCTTACCAAGAGATCTATAGAAAGTAACTAATGAACAATATATCAACATATTATATCCTATTTCAAATAGGATAAAGGAGTATAAAAATGGACTTGGAAGCTTATTTTTTATATAAATTCCTATTTTTTTTGCCAAAAATGTATTAGTTCTCAAAACTTTGCTTATTTTTGCACAGAAAATGTATATCTCTTGGTAAGAGATATACAAATAAGCATATATAAAAGAAGGAAACAATCAATTGTTAATCAATTGATTACTATCACAAAAAAGAGATTCTCTCCTTAAAAAAGATTCACCGAAATAATTTGAACAAACTCTTTGAACGGAAATCGGTCAACAAGTTTCAAGCATCAAGCCAACTTAATCACTTTACGAAGTCAATTTCTCCAGAAAAGAACTTAAAGAAACATTATTTCCTGAGCCGATAAACCGGTAACTTGGGCAATTTACATCAAATGCAATACCGACCTGTTTCATTTTTAGCATTCTTCCTTACGACCTGTTTCAAATCCTTCCTAAAGACCTGTTTCGAGTCCCTCTTTAAGGTCCTCCTCACGTCCTTTCTTCAATTGGGTAGACATTACGCTATACCAATCACGGAAGCTCTTCAAATTTTCCCAATGTTCACCAAACTCCCTAGAGGTGAATTTCGCAATCTCGGCAGCCTCGAAAAAACGATCGAATACACGGCTCTGCAACGCACACAGACGCTCAAGAAGGGAAGATAGATTACGCAGAACGAACAGGCATTTGTCAAACATGCCCTCCATCTTATCTTCCTTCTTGTTGAACTTCAGGATTTCAAGAAGCAAGGACTTAAAGATAAGAAAAAAAATCCTTAAGAGAAAAAGGATTTAGCATAAGTATAAACACAAATAAAGTTGCTTTGAACCATACATCAAAGCAACTTTCATAAAAGCCGGAACGAATGAAAACATTCCTTATTTTTTCTCTTCTTCGACAGAAGACAGTGGCGTACTGTTCTCTTTATAAGCAGCAAATCCTTTCACCTTTGTCCGTTCCTTATTAACACTTTCCGAAGCGGCACTACCCAGTTGCTGCAAATTTTGCTTGATAGCATCGTGAGTAACAAAGAAATGATCGAGCATAGCTTTCAGATATTCGTCCAATTGGCCTTCTTTGGGAGTAAAGACCGTATGACATTTGGAATGAAGCCCCACGTTTTTCTCATCCTCATCCGCCGTAAAGACAGTGGTCACCAACGAATCCACATTGACCAGATTGACAATCTCTTTTAAGTAAGGTAAAGCCGGATTATCCATACTGATAGACGCCCACCACGGATTCCATATCATGATGAACCGGGCCTCATCTTCCACCGCAATATAAAAATCATCACCTTGATATTTAAAGACAATATGTCCTTCCTCATTGGTTTCCGGCTGACAGCCTATCTTTTTGAGCACAGCTATAACCAGCTCTTCCGTACCGATATCCTCCAAGTCTTCCTTTGTCATACGGTCCAAACGGTCTCTACGTTTTTTACGCTCATGACGGATGCGAAGAACTAAAAATGCAAGCGGCCACAATGCCAATGCAATAACAGCGATTAGAATGGTGAGGTCGGTCATATCTGTTTGCGATTTAAGGGTTCAACATCAAAATACAGATAGTTGCTACACTATGCTAAACAAATATAGCAATTATAATCTTAAAAACATCTATTTCCATCGATTTATTTCAAGTGTTTCTTTATCCAAAGCAAATGCCCGTATTCTGTGTCTTCAGAAGTCCAGTGCTCGTTGACTGGAGTAATCAACGCCTCTTTCGGACAGTTCAGTACATTATAGACAATGTAACTGGTAGTAGGAGGACAAGTATTGTCATTGAATCCCCATGTCATATAAACAGGAACAGTAATCTGTTTGGCAAAATTCACCACATCATAATATGCAAGGGTCTTCATCTTGGCAGGTGTATCCATATCTACCGTATTCTTAAAAAGATGAGGATATCCCCCGGCACGACCGGCTTTGTAACCTGCCATATCACTTAAAGCGGGATGGTTTGCCACACATGCCGTAACACGCTTGTCAAGTCCTGCCGTAATCAAAGCCAAAGCTCCCCCTTGGCTCCCCCCTTGCACAATAACATTTTTACCATCCCATTCAGGTAATGAAGTCAGCAAATCAATGCTGCGGACACAAGCCAGATAAACCCGTTTCATATAATAATTTTCACGGCTATCCAAGCCGTTTACCAAATAACCGTTTTCCCGACTACTGAAAGCGCGGCTTATTTCGCCGAAAGTGTCCTCATCCAGCTCCGGATTCAAGCCGTGGATTTCTATCTCAAAGCGGATACAGCCTTCTTCCGCATAATATTTATGCCTCATAGGCCCTTTGATCGTCTTGATACCTGCTCCCGGAGGACACAGTACTACCGGATACTTTCCTTCCGCCTTAGGATAGAACAGATAACCATAAATACACTGGTTCTGCTTATTCAGCTGAAGTCTGATCAAGTAACAGTCTATTTTGTCCGTAGAATATTTCTCTACGTACTCTTTGGTATAAGTCAGAGGGAACCGGGCTGCTTCCGCCTTAGTCTTATTCCAGAATTCATTAAAATCAGAAGGCAACTGGGTATAGGGTTGAAGCTTCTCAGGAGAGAAGCCGACTTTGATATGGTGGGAATAAGTTTTACCTCCTAGTTTAGCCGTCAGACGACAATCACGAAAACCGGGCTCTTTCATTGTCCCCATAGAAATAACCGCTTTTCCATTCTTCAGTTTTACAGTTCCCTTGGTATCCGAAGGCATCATGTCGCCTCCCAACTCATATAAAACCTCCACACCATCTTGCGGAATACCATATTTATAGAACTGAACCTCGATCTTCGCTTTCTCGCCTGTCTTGTACAACCAGTCGGCATGATCGGGTACAGTTACCCAAAGCACATCACTCCGATAAGGATAATTTTCGGCCGCTGCTGAAAGAACGAACAAGACAGCCCCAATAAGCATGCTTAAAAATCTGTTTTTCATTGTAATTCTATTTAATGGTTCTAAAAATCAGTATTAAATCTGCGTAACTCCGCACGCAAGGCACGAGCTCTCCCTCCTGTCATACTATCCAGCAATTCCCAAAAACGAGGACCGTGATTCATTTCCTTGGTATGAGACAATTCGTGTAACAGTACATAGTCCATCAAATGGGGAGGCAACAACATCAAATAACAGGAAAGATTGATACTGCCTGTCCCCGAACAACTTCCCCATCTTCCCCTGCTGCCGGTAATCTTCACACGTTTAAATGGCAAATGATACTGTTCGGACAAGGCAGATAAAAGAGGTGGCAGATACTCTTGTGCATTTTTCTTCATGGCACGGATGATGGCATTACGTACCAGCCTTTGTACTTCAGGTAAAGAAAAATCCACATTCCGCGGACAGATAATCTTGACTCCCTCCTCGGTAAAACGTACGGAAAAGCAAGTAAAGTTACCTTGCTCCAGCCATAAACGGAAACAGGGAGTGTGAATACGAAAATTTAGATCAATCGGTTTCTTGCTCACTTTCCTCCAGTCCTCCAACAGACGTTGCCTGTATTGCTCCACCACCTCCAGCACTTTGCTGCTTAAACTATAAGGAGGAACAGTAACATGCAGTCCATCGGGCTTTACCCGCATAGTAACATTACGCGCCAGCTTGTGTGTACGCACTATAATACGGTCAAAATCTTTATCCGGAAGTACTCTTTTAGTTGCCATACGGATACAAAGATACAGCTTTCCAATAAAAAAAGGCAGAGATTTGCAACTTTCCAGGAATCTTCACCGTCTAATTAACAGAAACCAATTAAATATATATATTACCATGAGAACAAAAACTATTTATTTTTTCAGTCTTTTTCTGACAATCACAATGATGACAGGCTGTTTCCACATATCATCAGGCCCGAAACCCAGCAAGAGTAAAATGACCAAAAAATATAGCGTAACTCCTTTCAATAAGATAGAGAACAAAGCACCTGCCAACATTGTCTTTACTCAAGGGAATGTGACCAAAGTAGAAGCCGACGGTCCGGATAATTACATCCCCCAACTCATTGTCATGGTCAAAGACAGTACGCTGAGTATCAGTATGGATAAAGACAAATTCAAAAACTTCAAAAGTTCAAAAATCAATATCTCAATTACCAGTCCGGTTTTATGCAATATCAAGCAAAGAGGTGTAGGAAGTATTTATCTGAAAGACAGCGTGAAAGTAACAGATCTTTCTATCAGTGCCGAAGGTGTGGGGAGTATTGAAGCAAATGCATTAATGGCACGTTGCATCAAAGTATCCCAAGAAGGAGTAGGCAGTATCAATTTAAAGGGACAGGCCGGTCATGCGACATATTATTTGGAAGGAGTAGGCAGCCTGAAAGCAAAAGACATGATTGTTTCTGATGTTGTAGTTGAACAAAACGGTGTGGGAAGTGTTTCTTGTTATGCATCCGGGACGATAAATATCAGTGCCCAGGGAGTAGGAAGTGTAAACTACTACGGTGACCCTCGGGTTACCGGACTAAAAAAATCCGGAATCGGAAGCGTTAAGAGCAAATAACTCATTTCATAACTCTCTCTTTACATTAAATTATCTACCAAGCAAAAAAGGATTACTGCTCACGCGGTAATCCTTTTTAAAATTATTTAGTTAGTTAATTTAAAATTTGAGAGAATTGAAACTTCACAGCCTCGAATTAAAAAGTTGTTTTAATAAGCACTAACTATCATATTTATATAAAAGCAAATGAAAATGTTCTAATTTGTTTTCCCTGTCCCTGTACCGGTATCATCAGCGGTAATCTTTGTCACCGTATCTGTAGGCAATACAGGTTCGTATGCCACTTGGGGATCGGTAGTAGAATCCTGATACTCATCGTGTACCGATACCGTATCACTATCACCGCCTTCCATAGCGTGTTGCATCACTGTACCCATAAGAAACAACACGGCAATCATTGCAGCCGCTTTAAACAGAGGCATAAAGCGCGTACGCATAGTCAGACGTTGCGCTTTTACCACCGGTCTTTCTATCCGGGTCAGGATTCTGGTATCAAAATCATCGCCCAAACCTTTCTCCTTCTCCACATCCTGATAAGCAAACAACTGCTTGTAACGGAGTAAATGAGCAGGCACTTCCTTCTGACGAAAGAATGAACGTAGTATTTGCTCTTCTTCCAATGAAGTTTCGCAATTCCAATAACGTTCCAAAAGCTGTTCAATATATTTATAATCCATAATCCTCTATTTCAGTGTATCTTTGTTTTATCTTCTGCCGGGCACGGAAAAGGGTTACTTTCACCTGTTCTTCCGTAATCTGCAGAATATCTGCAATCTCTTTATAACTCTTTCCTTCCACATCCCTCAACTGCATAGTTGTACGCTGTCTTTCGGGAAGCTCATTGACCAGACGGTGAACCAACTGTATTTGTTCGTTCTGCGCCAACCGGTCATAAGGCGTCAATGTATCAGGCATCTCCCGCACTTCAGAGGTCAGTTGCAAATTCTGCGCTTCCATCTTCTGGCTGCGGTCAATTGCCAAGTTACGAGCAATGGTCAGGCAATATGCCTCGATGGATTCAAACTGCGGCCATTCATCCCGCTTGTTCCATACCCTGATCATCGTATCCTGCACCACATCCTCCGCTTCAGCACTATTCAGCGTAATACGAAGCGCCAACCTGTAGAGCTTGTCTTTCAGGGGCAGAATATCGTTTCGGAAACTGATCTCTCGCATTGCTCTGTAATAATGACGGGTGAGTTACACTAAAGTTACACTCACCCGCCTGTTTTTTTTGAATTATTTTTTGATTACGGTTCCACTTCCTTCATTAATGGCTGATGCTAAGGTTATTACCACCTGACTGACTCCTGCATCAATAGCAGAAAAAGAATTTTCCAGCTTGGGAATCATCCCTCCTTGAATAATGCCTTGCGCTACAAATTCTTTAAACTCTTCAGGAGTAATGACAGGAATTACACTGTCATCATCATTTTCGTCACGCAATACGCCCTTTTTCTCAAAGCAATAAACCAATGTCACATCAAACAAGGACGCCAATGCTTTGGCGGTTTCTCCGGCAATGGTATCAGCATTGGTATTCAGCATGCTTCCTTTACCGTCATGGGTCAATGGAGCCATAACAGGCACAATGCCCTGACGGATCAATGTCGCCAGAAAACCGGCATTTACTTTCTCCACATCACCAACAAAGCCATAGTCCACATCTTTTACCGGACGCTTTACCGAACGGATCACATTCATATCGGCTCCGGTCAGTCCAATGGCATTCACACCTTTTGCCTGAAGACCGGCTACAATATTCTTGTTCACCAGTCCGCCATATACCATGGTTACCACTTTCAGCGTTTCTGCATCCGTAATGCGGCGGCCATTCACCATCTTGCTTTCAATCCCTAGTTGTGCCGCCAGTCTGGTAGCAGAGCGCCCGCCACCGTGTACCAACAACTTATAACCTTCTATAGCAGAGAAATCAGCCAACAACTGATTAAGTGTAGACTCTTCCTCTACAATTTTTCCACCTACTTTTATGATAGTCAGTTTCTCTTTCATGCTATTATTCCAAATAAGTATATCCGTACAACCCGGAACGATAATTAGAGAGGAATTCTTTTCCTTCCTCTACAGAAATTCTTCCTTCCTTCACTGATTTGGTCACCCAGGTTTCCAGTGTACGCACCAATTTCTTCGGGTTATATTGTACATAATCCAAAACCTCGGCCACCGTTTCACCATCAATTACCTGATCAATAGAATACCCTTTGTCATCCACCGTAACATGCACCGCATTGGTATCTCCAAACAAATTGTGCATATCACCCAGAATCTCCTGATAAGCACCAACCAAAAATACACCTATATAATAAGCGTCTTTTCCCTTCAACGAATGTACCGGCAGGTCATGCGATACATAACGGGTAGAGATAAAATTGGCAATCTTTCCATCCGAATCACAAGTGATATCCTGCAAGGTAGCATTTCTGTCGGGCTTCTCATCCAGACGCTGGATAGGCATGATAGGGAATATCTGATCTATCGCCCACGAGTCCGGCAACGACTGGAACAACGAGAAATTACAAAAATATTTATCAGCCAGCAGTTTGTCCAGTTTGCGGAACTCATCGGGCGCATGTTTCAGCCCCGAAGCAATCTGATTGATCTCACGGGTCACCGACCAGTACAGACGCTCTATCTGGGCACGGGTCTTCAAATCCACAATACCGTGGCTGAATAAATCAAGTGCTTCCTCACGTATCTGCTGTGCATCGTGCCAAGCCTCCACCATACGGCTCTGATTCAGATTATCCCATATCTCATAAAGTTCATGTACCAGTTCATGATCATTTTCACCCACTTCGAAATCCTCATCCATTTCGGGCAGAGTCGCCGTTTCCAGCACCTCGAAAATCAGCACGGAGTGATGGGCGGTCAGTGAACGTCCGCTTTCGGTAATAATATTCGGATGAGGAATTCCATTCTTGTCACTGGCATCCACCAGTGTAGAGATAGAGTCATTCACATACTCCTGAATAGAGTAGTTCACACTGCTTTCACTATTGGCAGAACGAGTTCCGTCGTAATCCACACCCAAACCGCCGCCGATATCCACAAATTCCACATTAAATCCCATCACATGCAACTGCACATAGAATTGCGATGCCTCACGCAGAGCTGTCTTGATACGGCGTATTTTAGTCACCTGGCTGCCTATATGAAAATGAATCAGTTTCAGACAGTCCTTCATGTCTTTCTTTTCCAGAAAATCAAGCGCTTCCAGCAATTCACTGGATGTCAAGCCAAACTTACTGGCATCTCCTCCGCTATCTTCCCATTTACCACTTCCCGAAGAAGCCAGCTTAATGCGGATACCTATGTTAGGACGCACATTCAGCTGCTTTGCCATTTTGGCTATCAGGCGTAATTCATTCATTTTCTCCACTACCAAGAAAATGCGTTTCCCCATCTTCTGTGCCAGCAGAGCCAGCTCGATATAACTTTCGTCCTTATATCCGTTACAGATAATCAATGAATCCGAATCTGTATTCACAGCTATCACCGCATGAAGTTCAGGTTTGGAACCGGCTTCCAGTCCCAAATTGAATTTCTTTCCATGACTGATGATTTCTTCCACTACAGGACGCATCTGATTTACCTTGATAGGATAAATGATAAAATTCTGGGCCTTATACCCATACTCATCAGATGCCTGCTTAAAGCAGTTCGCGATTTTTTCAATACGATTATCCAGAATATCCGGAAAACGGACCAGCATAGGAGCTGCCACATCCCGCAATTGCAACTCATCGACCAACTCTTTCAAATCGACCTCAACGCCGTCCTTACGAGGAGTTACCACTACATGACCTTTGTCATTGATACCAAAGTACGAAGTTCCCCACCCTGTTATGTTGTAGAGTTCTTCCGAATCTTCAATACGCCATTTTCTCATTTCTTCTTCTGTACAAAGAGTGTGTATTTTACTATATATAATTATTTATTCAATTTCTTTCTCAAGCTGTCAACAGAGGCTTGAATTTGTCTTTTATCCTCCAGCTCATCAGCCTTAAACAGATGTTTCGCCTTTGAATAAAACGGATGTCTTTTCTGTAACGCCTCACAGATAAAATCCATCAGTTCCTCATCACTTTTATTTGCTAACAATGGACGTTGCTGCTTGGCCACTCTCAGACGGCGGAACAATACGGCAGGTTCCACATCCAGAAACACCGTATCACCGCAATCATTCATATACTCCATGTTATCAAAAAAACAAGGTGTTCCTCCACCGGTCGAAACAACCACATCTTCAAACTCGGCCACTTCGTGCAACATTTTCCGTTCCAGTTCCCGGAATCCGTCTTCTCCGCGTTCCAAGAACAGCTGTTGAACGGTTTTATGGAAACGTTCCTCGATAAACCAGTCCAAATCAATGAAATTCAGACTCATTTCACGGGCAAACGCCTTACCTAGAGTCGTTTTGCCCGCGCCCATATATCCTATTAAAAATATACGTGTCATTTTTTTGCTTTTGCAGTGCCCTTTACCTTGGAAGCCGCCTTACTTTTTGCGGATTCTTCGGGCTTTTCGGACTCCTCTTCCATATTCACGGTTCCCCTGTTTCTTGAAGCCGCTTTCGTTTTACGCGTTTCCGCCTTGCTTTTCTGCAATTCAATCACCTTAAAACAAGCCTCCAGACTTAAATCTGCCGGTTCTACATTCTCAGGAATCTTATAATTCTTTTTCTGATAACTGATGTATGGGCCGTAACGTCCGTTCAAGACCTGCATATCAGGGTCAGCATCGAATACTTTAATAAACTTCTTCTCCTGCGCTTCTATCTTATTCTTGATCAACTCTACCGCCTCATCCAAAGAAATCTCCATCGGATCCGTTCCTTTAGGAATAGAAACAAACAGTTTGTCATAGCGCACGTATGGTCCGAAACGCCCTACTCCTACCGTTACCGTATGTCCGTCATAATCCCCCAACGTACGGGGAAGCTTGAACGCATCCAATGCTTCTTCCAACGTAATGGTTTCCATCGACAATCCCTTTGCCAACTGCGCAAAACGCGGTTTTTCCTCATCATCGGCAGTACCAATCTGAATAACCGGACCGAAACGACCGATCTTAACCGATACCGGCTTACCGCTTACAGGATCTGTTCCCAATACCCTCTCACCCACCTTATGCTCAGTCTTAGAGTGAATGGTCTTATCTACCAACGGATGGAAGCCTTTATAGAAACTGTCCATCATACCAGTCCATTCCTTTTCTCCTTCCGCCACTTCATCGAACTCTTTCTCCACATTCGCTGTAAAATTAAAGTCCATGATTTCAGGAAAGTATTCCATCAGGAAATCGTTTACCACGATACCGGTATCAGTAGGCAACAACTTGGCCTTTTCATTTCCCGTCATCTCTGTCTTGGTAGTTTCCGTAATCTTGCCGCCTTTCAGTTTCAAGATATCATACGGGCGTTTCACACCTTCACTGTTTCCTTTTTCTACATAACCGCGTTGCTGCACAGTAGAAATGGTAGGTGCATATGTAGATGGACGACCGATGCCCAACTCTTCCAGTTTGCGTACCAGGCTGGCTTCCGTATAACGGGGCGGACATTGGGTAAAGCGCTGAGTCGCCAGGATTTCTTTTCTTATCAGTTTTTCCCCTTTGCTCAGAGGCGGCAACAGACGGCCCTCGTCTTCCTGCTCATTGTCATCATCGTATGATTCCTTGTATACACGCAGGAAACCGTCAAAAGTAATCACCTCGCCGGTAGCGATAAATTTCTCGCTACTGTTGCTGATTACAATAGTAGCCGTTGTTTTCTCCAACTCCGCATCTGCCATCTGTGAAGCGATGGTACGTTTCCAGATCAGTTCATACAATTTCTGTTCCTGACCGGTTCCGTTCACCGTTTCATTCTCCATATAGGTAGGACGGATAGCCTCATGTGCTTCCTGTGCTCCTTTAGTCTTGGTGGCAAACTTACGGACTTTGACGTATCTTTCTCCCATCAGGGACAAGATAGTCTGCTTGCTGGTATTCAAAGCCAGATCCGAAAGGTTCACCGAATCCGTACGCATATAGGTAATTTGTCCGTTTTCATACAGACGCTGTGCCACCATCATGGTCTGCGCTACTGTAAATCCCAACTTACGGGCAGCTTCCTGCTGCAACGTAGAAGTAGTAAACGGTGCCGCCGGCGATTTCTTCACAGGGCGGGTTGTTATATCTTCAATAGAGAACTGCGCATCCTTACAAGTTTCAAGGAAAGCCTGTGCTTCTTCCTTGGTCTTGAAACGGTTGGACAATTCCGCTTTCACTTCAACTTCATTTCCATCGACATCAGGTACTTCAAACACTGCTGTAACGCGATAAGACGGCTCACTGACAAAAGCATGCACCTCACGTTCACGTTCCACAATCAAACGAACGGCAACAGATTGCACACGTCCGGCAGAAAGAGCAGGCTTTACCTTCTTCCACAATACCGGTGAGAGTTCAAAACCTACAATTCTATCCAGAATACGGCGTGCCTGCTGGGCATTTACCAGATTCACATCAATGTCACGCGGATTTTCGATGGCCTTTAGTATCGCTGTTTTGGTTATCTCGTGGAATACAATGCGCTTGGTCTTCTCAGGGTCCAGCCCCAAGACTTCAAACAAGTGCCATGAAATAGCTTCTCCTTCACGGTCCTCATCGGATGCAAGCCATACCATATCAGCTTTCTTTGCCTCCGCTTTCAATTCGGCTACCAATTTCTTTTTATCTGCCGGTATCTCGTAAGTCGGCTCAAACCCATTCTCTACATCGATACTAAACTCCTTCTTTTTCAAATCCCGGATATGCCCGTAACTGGAAAGGACTTTATAATCATTGCCCAAGAATTTCTCAATGGTTTTAGCCTTGGCGGGTGACTCAACTATTACTAGATTTTTTTGCATAATACTATGTATTCCATTTTATTTTGGGGCAAAAGTAGAAAAAAAGCAGAAGCACACCTATATAATAAGGTATGTTTCTGCTTTTTTTTCTTAAAAAAATCCTTTCCGAGTGCCTATTTAACTAAAAAGCCAAAGAAAGCCCGGCTAGAACATTCAGTTTTTCAGCAGGATAACCGTACTCATAATAATATTGTTTATTCAACAGATTATTCACACGCCCAAAAACAGACAGATCTTTCAGGAAAGTATAACTGGCTCCCACACTCAAATTGCTGATTTTGCCCAAACCAAAATCCTTGCTGCTATTCCCTTCTTCTATCACATATTCTTTCCGCTGTACATATTCATAGCCCAAATTAACCTTCAATCCTTCAAACACCTTAGCCTCAGCATAGAAATTCAATTCAAACTTGGGCTTGGTCACTAAATACAGCTCTTCATTTTCATTGTCTGTCTTCCAGCTATAAAATGTACCTTTCAATGAAGCGTCAAACCAGTCCTTATAACCGTATTTCAATTCAGCACCTCCATACGCGGTTTTCGCTTTATCCTGCAAGAAATGAGTAAAATAATACCCGTCCGCATCCACCAGATTGCAAAACAACTCATCTTTACTGATCCGATATCCACCAAAGACATTAAACCACAAACCATTTACCGGAGATGCTTTAAAACCCAATGTAGCATTCAGTGGCACATAGGTAGAAGGCATCCGGGCGTTTAAAGACCAATAAGGTGAAAAAGCATTCAACCGGCGATAATCATTCAGTTCACGCCCTCCCAGCGCATGTAAATAAAGCACATAACTCTCCGAGAACAAGTATTCGGCTTTCACGTCAGGAGACACATCAATACCACTGTCCTCTCCCGACTGCCAATCCACATGAGCACCGACACGGACCCGCCAGTCATCACTTTCCAACATATAATAAGGATTCAAACCCAGTGAAGTATAGTTGCCCATTAAACTGTCCGAAGAATAAAACAGGTTATCCATCTCGAAACGGATGCCTACCCGTTGCTCATTATCCAGCTTGCCCCATACATCTCCTTCAGTGTGGACAATCTTCTCCTTACCTGTAGATGCATTGCCTGAATAATCCAGCGGATATTTGATACCAAAATACTTCAATCCGGTCTGCAAAGTGAATTGCAAAGGAAGCGATTCATCTCTGGAAGAAACACCTATGTGAAAATCGCCTAAAGTATGATGCTGTTTATCAGTAGCTCTGGCAGAAGCCGTATGCATTTCGGAATCAGGCATATAGTTAAACACTTGTGATTGCAGGCCGCCACCTAAATTCAAAGTTACCTTGCTGAAATCATGAGAATAGTCCAAACGGAACTCAGTAGAATAAAAACGTGATTTCCAATCCTCAGCATTCCAATGCTTCAGCTTTCCGTTCATGCCATCCAGAGATACCCCGACTTTCAGACGGTCCTTTCCGGTGATATCCCACAGATACCCAGCCTTAAAATCCACATTCCCATAATTTCCATATCCGGCACGGACATATCCACGTTTCGCGCGGTTCATAGCCCATTCACGGGTTATAGGAGACATACTTTCATACGTCCAGGCCGAAACAGGGCGCAAGGCTGTAGCATATTCTATGCCTTTCTTCATTACAGCCGGCTCCTCCACCCTAGGCAGGACATTAATCTTTGAGGCATCCATGATATTGGGATTATACTCATTCTCTACCACCACAGTGCGGTTCAACGTACTATCTTGCTGCGCATATGCAACAGACAGAGGCAAAAAAGCCAATATAATGGACAATTGACAATGGACAATTGACAATTTCTTACTTATCATATTCAGCACTTATTTTTTAATTTTTAATTCTCTGTTTTCAATTTCTCCAGTCTGCTTTCAATCATTCCGGCAATATCATCATCGGCCTGATAGTTCTGCTTCAATGAAAGCAAATATTGTTTAGCATCCAAGTTACGCCCCAACTTCATATACACATCAGCCAATAACACAAAGCTGCGTGCCAGCCAATAGGTATGCGGTGTACTTACCTCAATGTAATTCAGCACCTCCTGCTCCGCCTTATCCGTTTGTCCGCCGTCAAAGTAAATCTGGGCGACTTTATATTTGGCCTCCGCTCCATATACATTACGGGTGTCTTTCGCCAAGACCTTCAAATCTTCCATAGCTCCATCCGTCTTGCCGGCATCCAAATAAGCTTTTGCACGGTAATAATGTGCCTCGTTAGACAATTCCGGCGCCAGTTTAGTATCGGCCAGCAAATCTGTTGCGGCAAAGATAATCTCTTCCTCATTTCCCAGCATATGCGCACTGCGTAACATTCCGGTTTTTGCAAGCCGGCGACGCTCCATAGAAGCGGCTTTATCTTTCAATTGCTTGTAAATATGCAAGGCTTTTTCATAATCCTTCGCCGTATAAGCCATTTCGGCCCCCATCAACATGGCATCTTCAGAATATTTGTTGTTGGGATATTCCAATACTTTATCCAAATGCCGGGCTGCACTTTCATAAGCTTTCTGATTATAGTCTATCAAACCGATATAATAGTTGGCATTCAGACTGAAAGCACCTTCGGGGAAAGTCTGTAAATAACGGGTAAAGCTGTTGCGGGCCTCGGCGACCTCACCCCGCATATATACCCTTTCGGCAGCCACATAGGTCAATGAGTCACGCTCATTCACATCAAAGTTGGCACCGCCGGGGATAGTTGAAGCAAAATTGGCATACTCATCCACCTTATTCAAATCAATATAGATCGATTTCAAGTCACGCTGCGCCAAACGCGCCTCCTCACTGCCCGGATAACCGGCTATGACCTGCTTATAAGCCTGGATGGCTTCAGGATACTTGTCATCCTGATAGTATAGCAAACCGATCTCGTTAGCCGCCCGCCGTGCGACATTGCTCTCCGGAAATTTCTTCACCAGAATATTGAAACGGGCAATGGCATTGGCATTATCCTCCATCTGCACAAAAGCACGTCCCTGCTCGTAAAGGGCATCATCCATGTATTGTGATTCCGGATAATCCGAAATCAAGCGGTTCAACGTCTGCACTTTTCCATTGTAATCACGTTGCAAACCACGCACAAACGCCTCCTGATACAAAGAGTAATCCCCCAGTGACGGATCAATCTCCACCGCACGGGCATAATCCTGACGAGCCTGCTCAAAACGGCGGTCATAGAAGTTGCAGTCACCTATGCGGTTATAGGCATCTGCCTGCATGGTGCGCTCATTGATACTTCCCCTGTCCACAAAACGGGTAAACCAAGTGCCCGCATTTCCATAATTTTTCTGTTTGAAATAAGTATATCCCAAGTTATAGAGCGCCAAACCATATTCCTGTCCGTTCTTGCTGGTGGCAAATTCCAGATACAAGCGGTAATCGTTACCCGCCTGCGGAAAACGGTCCAGACGATAATTGGATTCCCCCCTCCAGAAATAAGCGTCCGCCTTTGTCGCCTGATTGTATTGCCCCACAGCAAGCGATTGGTTGAAGAACTCCAGAGCCTCCTGGAAACGGGCATTCGCAAATGCCTGTGTGCCCAGCCGGAACAAAATCTTCTGCTTGGCCTCCATAATGCGTGTGCCCGGATGCTCAATCTTTGCTATAGATTTTAAAGCAGCTTCATAACTGCGGGTATTCATATACACCTCTATCAAATAATCATTGACACGCTCCGTATAAGGTGAATTCGGGAACTCATTCAGAAAACGCTCAAACACGGTTACCGATTCGGCAAATGGAGAATAAGAGGTTTCATGAATACACAAAGCATAATTATAAAGAGCCTGTTCCTTTACTTTCGGATCAAAACTGAAATTGGCAGCCTGCTCGAATGCCATGCGTGCCCTGTTCCTCTCCTTCAAGTTCAAATAAGCCAGCCCCATGTGTAGATAAGCATTCTGTGACAAGGCATCATGTACCGAAGCCATTTCCCCCAAAGTAGCGGCAGCCTTGGAATAAACACCAGTATAATAATAACTCATACCGAGTTCATACAAAGGCTTACGCTGCGGGTGGGAAACACTTTCACGGTATCTTTCCAAAGGAGGTATCGCCGCTTGGTAATCATTCAATCCGAAACAAGCCTCTCCCCAAATCCGTTCCATCTGAGGAACATCCTTTTTAGCCGGATATTGCTCCAGATACGCTTTTGCCACAGTACGGGCCTGCTGATAATTTCCTTTCACCAAATAAATCTCTCCTATATAATAAGGAACCAATGCTGCATATACGGCATCATTCTGCAAAGACTGGAAACTTTTCAGCGCCTTGTCATAGCGTTTCTCCACATAATCAATATAAGCCAGATTATAGACAGCGTCATCCTGATACAATGGGCTTACCTCTTTCAGCAAGGTAAACCATACAGCCGCTTCACGCAGATTGTCTTCTTTCAGATAAGAGGTGGCCAGACGCATGGCACAATCATCTCTTTCCTTATCAGGCAAAGCCTCCAGATCACACGACCGGAACAGGGCAATGGCCTCCTTGTATTTTCCCTCCATAAAATAAGCAGAGGCAATCAGTGACAGCACCCTGTTTTTATGGCGGGAATCAGGATATTTGTCCAGATAAGCCTGTAACAGCTCCATGCTGTCCCCGCCTTTCAACTCATATTCCCGGCATACCCGGTTATATTCCTTGTCACCTGCCACATCCTTGGGAGTGATCTGCTGCGCCATTCCCTGCAAGGAACAGCCTCCCATCAATGCGGCCATCAATAAGGTTTTTCTTTTCATATCTTATCATTAAAGTTTATGTTCTTTCAAAAAACGCCGGACTCCTTCACGCACAGAATCCAGCCCGAATTCTTCGGGATTCACTTCATTCAAGGGAAGCCAGAAAGACTCCGCCACATCATCCATCGCCTTTATCCGGCTGGTATCTTTCACTTTACAAAGAAAGAACAGATCCAATGTATGTACCAGAAATCCTGAATAAAGATAAGTGTTGGGCAATGAGAACTGATAAACAGCCTCCTCCACCTGCAAGCCGGTTTCTTCCAACACCTCGCGTGCCACACCTTCCTCGCCGGTTTCATGCATATCAATAAACCCGCCGGACAGGTCCAATGTTCCCTTCGCCGGTTCTTTTCCCCTGCGGCACACCAACAACTCATTCTTATCATTCAAGATAAAAGCTACAGTAGCGGCACTGGAATTGAAATAATACACAAAGCCACAATCGGCACAACGCTTTGATTTCTCATTGTTCACTTCAAAGTGCGGCGAACCACACTTCGGACAATATTTGAATAGTTCCAACGGATGCATAATTACTCCTTTCTAAGTATAGACACCGCAAAGATAGCGCAAATGACAGATAATTCATTAATTAAATCTAAAAGAAGAAAGAGAAAACACAATTCTTAGTACATTTGTTAGCAAAACAAAACGTAAATTCTTACATGGAAATTGCCATTATTATCGCACTTATCTTATTAAACGGGGTATTCGCCATGTCCGAAATCGCCCTGATCTCAGCGCGTAAAAGTAGTTTGTCCAATGATATCCGTCATGGAAGCTCTACAGCGCGTATCGCTTTAAAGCTTGCCAATGACCCGGACAAGTTTTTATCCACCATCCAAATCGGAATCACCCTGATTGGTATATTGACCGGTATTTACTCCGGCGACGTGCTGGCCACCGATTTTGGGAACATACTGACTGACGCCGGCGTACCCGCCACATATGCCTATTTATTGGCTCAAACCCTGATTGTCATCCTGGTCACTTACCTCACTATTATCTTTGGCGAGCTGGTGCCCAAACGCATTGGCATGAGTGCCTCCACCCGTGCTGCCAAGCTATTGGCACGTCCCATGTACTGGCTGTCCGTCATCGCCTCTCCTTTTGTATGGATACTTGCCAAAAGCACTTCACTTATCTTCAACCTGCTGCATATCAATACAGCGGAAGAAAAAGTGACTGAAGAGGAAATCAAATCCATGATAGACGAAGGAACCGAGAACGGTGAAGTGCAGGAAGTGGAACAGGATATTGTGGACCGCGTCTTCTCCCTGGGCGACCGCAGTATCAACACCATCATGACCTATCGCAGCGACATCGTATCCATTGACATAGACATGAACAACAAGCAGCTGTATGACATCGTATGCCAACACCTGTACCAAGTTTACCCTGTAACTCAAGGAAACACCCTGGACAACATCATCGGAGTAGTTTACCTGAAAGACCTCTTCGGGAAGCTGAACAGTTGCGAATTCAATCTGCGTGATGTGATCCGTCCGGCACAATACTTCCACGAAAACATGGATGTATATAAAGTATTGGAACAAATACGCCAGCACAACATCAAATACGGATTAATCTGTGATGAATTCGGCAGTCTGCAAGGCATCATCACCATGAAGGACATTCTGGAAGCCCTGGTAGGCACCTTGCCCAGTGACTCGGAAGACCCCGATATCGTTCCCCGCAAGGACGGAAGCTGGTTGATAGACGGCCAATGTTCTTTCTATGACTTTCTGAGTCATTTCGAAATGGAGGATTTATACCCCGATTATAATTACAACACGTTGAGCGGTCTCATCCTGCAACAACTAGGCCACATTCCCAAGACCGGTGAATCCATGGAATGGAATGACTTCACACTGGAAATAGTCGACATGGACGGAGCCCGGATAGATAAAGTATTAGTAACACTAACCCATAAAAACGAAGAGGACAATTAACATGCTGCAAAGAGATTACATTATGCGGTTGCTTCAACAATTTTTCGAAGCATTGGAAAAGTTGGTAGAAGAAAGAGATAAAAAGGACGGTCCCGAGCTGCAATTGCAACTTCAAAGCATTTATCGTGCCTACTTCAATCATCCTTCCACCTTCTATTATGATCAGGATGCGGAATATATACTGAACGAGATGGGACAGAACTATGGTGGCGAGGAATTGCTCACGCGCATCGACATGTTATCCGAACTGCTCTATCAGGATGCTTTGTTGAAAGAGTCCGAAGAACAAAAATATTTGTTAAGAAAATCGCTATTCCTGTTGAACTATTTAGATACACATAGCGATACCTTCTCATTTGAAAGAAGAGGGAAAATCGGCGAAATAGAGAAGAAAATAGGTGATTAGCTCCTCTTATTGCACTTTTTTTCAAAGAAATCCTGTTTTTTCTTGCAAAATAGTAGATAAATTAAAAAGTATTCCTATATTTGCTTACAGATTGATAACATTAAAATCGGTATATTATGGAGAAAATTGATAGCCTCGACAGACAAATTCTAGAAATTATATCCCAAAATGCCCGCATCCCGTTTAAAGATGTCGCAGCAGAATGTGGAGTTTCACGCGCAGCCATTCATCAGCGTGTGCAAAGATTAATTGATTTGGGAGTTATTATCGGTTCAGGATATCATGTGAACCCTAAGAGTTTAGGGTATAGAACCTGTACATACGTAGGAATCAAGCTGGAAAAAGGTTCCATGTACAAAAACGTAGTGGCAGAACTGAAGAAGATTCCCGAAATTGTGGAATGCCACTTCACTACAGGTCCCTATACCATGCTGACCAAACTTTATTCACGCGATAACGAGCATTTGATGGACTTGCTGAACTCAAAGATTCAGGAAATTCCCGGCGTTACGGCTACCGAGACCCTGATCTCTCTGGAGCAGAGCATCAAAAAAGAAATACCCATTCAAAGCTAAGAAAGAATGGAATGGCTGAATGAATACCATTTAGGCGGTATTGCCATCGGCATTTGTACCTTTTTAATAATCGGTCTTTTCCACCCCATCGTGGTCAAGGCCGAATATTATTGGGGTACACGGTGCTGGTGGATATTTTTGGTACTGGGCATAGCAGGCATTATAGGGACTGTGCTTATCAGTGACATCCTGATTTCCTCTTTATTGGGTGTCTTCTCCTTCTCTTCTTTCTGGACTATCAAGGAGATATTCGAGCAACGCGAACGCGTGCTGAAAGGCTGGTTTCCGATGAATCCGAAACGGAAACACGAATACGAATAGAAACTATTCTTTCCGGCCAAACCCTTTGCAATTCAATTAAAGGGCTTTTATTTCTTCTTCAGGAAGCCCTGTAGCCTGTACTATGACATCAGATGACACTCTCAAGTTTCGCGCATTCCTCATGCGCTCTTCGTAAACGTTCCCGCGATTCTAATATCATACGCATCCCGTGCCTGCAACATATCAAACAAAAATTATTTCACAACTTTATCCCCTGCTCCGTACTCTGCAAACTCTTCTTATTCCTATATTTGAAATTCTTTCCTTGCATATAATAATTGAATCCTAATGAAAAGCAGAAACTTCGGTCCTTCATCCTGCCGGATAAGAAATTGTAATAAGTTCCTTCGTGCGTAGTGGAATCATATCCCAAAGTGCCCAACAAATACCTCATATTTCCAGTAATTCCCAAATGTTTGTTCACACACCAAGTTACCGTCAGTTCCGATTCAGACCCATAATGTTTCCGTTTGTTATTCACACCATAGCTGAAAGGCCGATAATTCCCATAAAGATTCCATGACAATCTTTTATAATGTCCATACGTATTAAGATTAACATAAAGAGAGCCCTTTCCATGCTGATGAGTATAGAAATGAGTATCATACCCTATATTTCCACCTACACCTCCCCATTTTTGATTATTATAGTTCATATTGATACCGGCATCCAGTTGCCGGAAAGTATCCGTGTTTTTATATGTCTGCGTATATATATTGTCCTCTGTATACCCTATCGGCACAATCCGGTCTACCGACAACCTGTATTTCACAAAAGGTTCCACATAAAATCCATGCTGATTATACATATAGCAAAATCTAAAAATATGATTCCGGGCAGGCATTAAAAAAGGATTTCCCCGAGTCACTTCCAAACTGTCGGTAGAAGTGTTGTAGGGATTCAGATACATTACCTCAGGAGACAGATTGGAAAGATTATAATTCAAACGTACAGAGTGTATGCCATTAAATTTATAAGTTCCTGATACAGCAGCAGTCAATTTGCTATAATCGTGTTTCACTTCACCTGCTTTCTTGAAAATAAGATCCGTACCTAACGAAAGCATATAAAAAAAACTGCTCTTGATATTTCCATTCATCGAAACATAAGCATATTCACTCCATTCCCTATGATAGAAAGTAGGATATCCCGCACTAATCTGTTTAATACGGTCTTTCAAAAAACGAGTATAACTTCCGAAATCAAAATTCTGGCCGAGCCAATCAAAAGAATAATCCAGTTCCAATCCTCCGGACCAGCGAAAGTTGTCAAAATCATATTGATTTCTATACTCCAAGGATGGATATTCCTCTTTTCTAATCCCTTTCATATCATTCCCATTCATGTTCAGATGCAGAGTCGTTTCCAATGTTTTACTTTTATGAAAGGTATGCTTATGATACAAGTTAAAACTTCCTACATAACTGGTTGATTTATTATCCACAAAAGATTTATATGCTTCTCTCTCTTTATTTTGGGTCAGAATTCCCCCACCCTCCTCTTCACTTTTAGAAGAATAATGGTAATAGATGGCACTCATAGCCAGATAATCTTTGGGCGAACAAATCCAGTCACCGTTCAAAGCCACATAAGGATTACTTATATTAGAACGTTTTTTACTGACAGCGGTTTTCTCATACCCCGTATTCTGTTGTATCGTATTCCACTCCGAATCATCATGATGAAAATAGAAATGAGAAGCATTTAGGCTTAAAGACGCCTTGCTGTTGCCTAATTCATAATAACCTCCCGTATACCCAAACAAAACCGGAATCATGTGGCGTGTATTCATATTGTATGTCTGATAAGCGGCAGTTTTCTGTTTCATCTTAATATTGACCACACATTGTACCCCGTCTTTCAGGTAGCGTGCAGAAGGGTTATTGATCACCTCCACCGCCTCCACCTCTTTCGGATCAATGCTATTAATGCCCGAATTGACCTTATGTCCATTTATCAAGATTAAAGGAGTAGCCCCATCCACCATCTTTATAGAACGATCCGATTCATTCACCACCAATTTGGGAATTTCTCTCAATGCCTCATAAGGATTCTGTTTTTTCCTGGCTTCTGCCGACAAATAAAAGATATCACTATTTGCCGTATGAGAGATCAGATGACTTTTGTCGGCAACAATAGAAACTTCTTTCAACTGTATGTTTTTCACCGGATAAATCACATAGACTATCCTTTTATCACCTGTCAAATCAAAGGTTTCCTCTATCGGCTGATACTCGGGGCACGACAAGCTTAAAGTGTATTTCCCTTTGTGCAAATCAGTAAATTTATATCTCCCTTTCGAATCTACCAGTGTCATGCCTACCAATGAATCGGCCTGTTGCAAGGTCACAACCGTTTCAGGCATCACCAAAGATTTATCATTCTTTACTGTCCCTGACAAGGTGTATTGGGAGAAAACAACCAACGGGCAACAACAGACTGCTATCAATATGATTAGTTTGTCAAGGCGTGCTTTCATACATATTCATTTTAAGTAGTTCGTTATTAAATCGATACTCCACATATTCATCCAGACTCAATTCCATATTCCTCAATTGGCAATACCTTAGAATATTCCCTGGAGTTTCTAACAATTTTTGATTGCAAGGTCCCCAACACAAAGGTAATAATTTACATGATATACAGTACTCATTATCATACGTTGTTTGCGATAATCTTTTCTCCAACTTTAGGTTATCCCACTTGATACAGCCATTATCCTGCAAAACTCCTTCTCGCAATTCATTGGTAAAATCTCTACCACTACATTTATATACATCTCCATTATATGAGATAATAGCCTGGTCAACTTTACCAGATTTACATGAATAACTTCTTCTAGCCAAGTTCATGTATGAAACTGCAAAACCATTTACCATGAATAAATTCAAAACATCTTTTATTTTATCAATAGTTCGTTAAAAATTCGCCACGCCTAAGCGGCTCTGGCAGTAAATAAAATGAGTTCTTTGAAAAGTTTGTCAA